>JAJRVU010000487.1 GCA_024277145.1 Planctomycetota bacterium | reverse complement strand
TCGTGGTCGTGGTCGTGGTCGTGGTCGTGGTCGTGGTCGTGCGAACCATCATTGTTGTCTCTACTGGAAGTCTTCACACTTTCAGGTTGAAACTGACTGACCGCAGCACGATAAACTTCTCGCAACGGGATTCCGTTCTCTTCTGCCAGCCGTGCGCAGTCTTCAAATTCAGGGGTAAATGACTTCACTTCGCCCGATTTCCAGAAAACTTTCCCGGAAACTTTCCCCCACGCTGTATTCACTTCAATCGCTTCACGAGCCTGGATGGATCGATCAATCAGACTTCGCCGAATCCCCAACGTGTTGGTTTCTCGAAAAAGAATCGTTTCCATTAATTCTGATTTTGATGGATGGCAGATCACGCTCAGAATAATTCCGGGACGATTTTTCTTCATCTGAATCGAAGTGGAATAAACATCCAAAGCCCCTGCGTTTAATAATTGTTTTTTGCAATACCCGATAATTTCTGCAGAGACATCATCCAGATTGGTTTCGAGAAGCGTGACCTGATCTGTTTGAGAATTGGGAATGGATTCCCCTACAAATAATCGCAACACATTTGCTCGCTGAGGAAAATCTTTTGTTCCTGCACCATACCCAACATTTTCAATCACCATTTCAGGAAGGTTACCAAATTTATCAACAACTGTTTTAACGATGGCTGCTCCTGTAGGTGTTGTCAGTTCAGCTTCAACGGGAACATCACGGAGTGGAATTCCTTTAAGAATTTCAGCAGTTCCCGGCGTGGGAACGGTGCAAATGCCATGATCAATTTTCACTTGCCCCCTGCCTGTCGGAATGGGACTGCAAAAAATTTGTTCCGCACCGAGAAGATCAAATCCGATCGCTGCACCAACGATATCAACAATGGAATCGATGGCTCCCACTTCATGAAAATGAACTTTATCAACTGTTGAACCATGAACATGGGCTTCCGCCTCTGCAACAGCTTGAAAAATATCGAGCGCCAGTTTCTTTTGCTTGGAAGAAATGGCATCCGCTTGATTTATAATAGCTGTAATATCAGAAAGGTGCCTGTGAGCATGCTGTTCCGGGTGTTCCACCTGAACATAAACCGCCCGAAACCCCCCCTTGATAACTATGTTCGTTTTTAAATGAACATCTGGAAGATTCAGGGAAGCAATGCCTGCGCGGATGGCATCGGGATCCACTCCTGCATCTATCAATGCACCAAGTGTCATATCTCCACTGATTCCTGATGAACAATCAAAATAAGCGATTCGCACAGTTTTCTTTCAACCTAATGATTAACGATAGAAGGTGGAACCATTTTCAAAAGACCAATGACTTTGTGGCATATAATTTGTGGCACATAAAATGAGAACCAAGCCGGAATTCTAATCCCCGCCATGAGATCAACCAAGATCAATTCATTTTAATATAAGTAGACCAGGAAAAACAGGAAGAATACCAAAGGCAATTCATCCACCTATTTGACCATGATAGGACCGATTGCATGCGTAATCTATCCATCAACAAAGTTGAATATTAAAACGGAAGTCCACTATTTTTTGGGAGCGCCCTGTTTTCTGGCTTGTTCGAGAGGTGAGAGATTTTTGTCGTCACTCTCTGTTTTTTTGGGTGCTTCTGCAGGAGCGGAAGTTTCTTCTGCAGATTCCGCTTTAGCTCCTTTAGAAGCCCCCTGCTGACGAGCCATTTCGAGTGGAGATAGTTTCTTTCCCCCCTCTGCTTTGGGAGTTTCTTTTTTATCAGCAGCTGGTTTTGAGCCGGCAGCAGAACCTTGCTGGCGTGCCATTTCTAAAGGAGATAGTTTCTTTCCACCCTCTGCTTTAGGAGTTTCTTTTTTTCCAGTAGTTGGTTTTGAACCGGCAGCAGAACCCTGCTGACGTGCCATCTCTAAAGGGGAAAGTTTTTTCTCCCCCGCTGCAGGACTGCTTTTTCCACCTTTTCCCTGAGCACGAGCCATCTCAAGAGGGCTTTTTCCAGAAGATTTTTTGGCTGCAGCTGGTTTTGAACTCTTCTTAGCTTCTGCAGGGGCAGCTTTTGCTGTCTTGGGTTTCGGTGCATCCACAACAGTCAAAAATTCAGGCGAAATATCATAAATACTGATATCTACAGGACCATCAAATTGAACCAAAGCCCTGCAATTCATGTTCACAGTTTTCACATGCCCAGTTAAATCGTGAAATCGCTTCAATTCAGGAATCGAATCGTTCACGACCACATATTTATTGGTGAGATCTTTTTTTAATTTTTCAGCTAATTCTATCGACATGGCTGGTTCTCGCTTCCACCAAAATAAGTGAACATTTGAATATGCTTGCGACCCAGTTCCCAAGTTTTATATCACATATTTCATGCAGAAAAATGGGAATGAATCTTTCCGGCTATCACATAACAAAGCAGGAAAAGAATGCTTTGCTTTCAATAATTCGATATCATAACAATAATTAAGAAAATTGTGAGTCATTCAGGCACGGTTTTTTATCCCTCCATCAGGATTTCTCTTTCGAAAATCGGTAACAAATCATCATGAATTTGCAAAAACCTCTCTTTTTTCTGATCCTGATTTCCTTTTTTTGCACAAACGCACGATATGTCCATTCAGATCAATTCACCTATTTTGATGAAAAGGGAAAGCTAATCACCCTGGAAGCAAAACTGCTCGGGGAAAATAAAAAGATATTTGCTTTGGAAAAAGAGGATGGAAAAATTGAATTGGTTCCACAATTGTTTGTCCAGAAAAGAGTTATTTCAGAAGGTCCGGAAGCAATCACTTCTGAACAAATGGTTGAATTGCTTAATCAACAATTTGACCCTGAATTTTTAAAAACCCATATCGAAGAGCCGTTTATTATTGGATTGGTGCTGGATCAAAATTCGGGAGCACCGAAAAAAAAACGAATGACGACTTTTTTAAAGCAATGTGGCAGGTTCATGAAGAACATTGAAAAAATGTTCAACAGATTCGCCAAAAAAGTTGACATCGAACTCACTCCATCTCGCTTTCCTCTTGTTCTTCTTATTTTTGAAAAGGATGAAGATTTTAACCAGTATGCAATCCAGGGTAGAAAAAGCCGGGGTCTGGCCGCGGGAAATATTTCAGGTTTTTATTCGAGTAAAACCAATTACCTTGCAATACGGTTAAGTGAATGCTTTTCATTTGAAGTCCCTTTGCATGAAGCAATCCATCAGCAGGTTTATAATCGTGGAGTTTTCAATCGGCTTTCGCCTGTTCCAAGTTGGTTTAATGAAGGAATTGCGACCGGTTTTGAAGGGGATGGCGAAAAAATTAGTGGTGGCCCAACCCGGATTCATTCGTTTTATTCTTACCTTTCACAGACGGCAAAAAAAATTAACTGGAACGATGTGATTGTCAGTGACAATCCATTTCATGGTGATGTACTTGCAGGAGATGCTTATACACATGCATGGTCTTTACATTGGCTTCTGCTGACGAAATACAAAAAAGAATACAAAAAATATATAAATCTATTGGCAACAAAAGAAACACTCAAAAAAGATTCGGGCACAAAAAGAAAAGAAGAATTCGAATCGGTATTCGGAAAAAACATTGCAACTCTTCAAGGCGAATTTACCCCACACCTGATTAAGATTGCCAAAAAACAGAAATTCAAAGGAAAAAACAACACCCCCGGCGTTACTGTAGTCAAATCTCACCTGGGAGAAGTCCTGATGCATGCCGTATCAAGAGTGGATCGGGGAGGCCAAATGTTTGTCAAAGGAAAGCTCCGAAATATTTCCCCGTTAAGGCCGATGTCTTTTGTTGTTTACGTTACAACAAATTCAGGAGCATTTGCCCGTTGGTATGTTCCCAAACTGAGGCCTAAAAAAGTTCAAATCCTGAAAGTGCTTCATGTCAATGAGACCCTTCCTAATAGCAGAGGTGGCCCTTCTCAATCATTCCGTATTTTTGTGGAATCAACACCTGCAGATAGCGTAAAAGCAAAAAACTGGACAGAAGGAAAATTCATCCTGCCTGTCAATCAATTAAAAAGATAAGAAAGACGTTTTTTCACCACCTAGACTCAAAAACACGAAGGAAAAAGTATTTAAGAAGGGCCTTCTGTTCAAACTAATGCTTGATGTAAAAACCCAGAGGGTGGCCAATATAAACTTGGTCCCTTCGAGACTTCGTGTTAAAATATTACTCGTGTCAGGCACAGCACTGGCCTACAAAGCTAACATTTAGCAGACAACATATCAACAGTTTTTTATAGACAGAAATGTACTGATAGCGAAGAATAACCAGTAAATTAGCGAGAAAAACGGGATATCTATAACAAGCCAAGATGACTTTGCAGACTATTTTTCAGGATAAAGCGGTTCCATATTTTTCATTTCAGCCAGCCTCACAACCAGCAACCGTTGTTTTGGAATTCTATTCTCTTCATTGGAGACAAAGAATGTATTGCCCATGGATCCGGTTTTACCTGGATCAACACTAATGATCGCCATTTCACCAATATTCAAATTCAATTCAAATTGCTGATGAAAAAACGGAGCTAATTCCTTTGAAGTTCGGCCGACCCAACCCTCTTCTGTTGCCAAATGTCGGTATTTATTATCACCATGTTGGATTTCCGGAATGAATTTCAGGTTAGCAAAACCGTCCTGTAATCTTTCTGCCCTTAAACGGAAAACACAATTGGCATTCTTGAATTCTTCGAATTCCTGATCGGATTCTTTTCCGTTATTAATTCGAAATTGACATTCAGAAATATTAGAACCAGTGAGAAGAATTGTTTCAGATCCCGGCAGGAGAAAAATTTTCCGTCCAGAGATTCCTTTGGAATTATTCAGGCGAGATTCATCAAATTCAGAGGTGAGCCCCAAAAGCGATTGTAATGCAACGGGGGGACGAGAACTGACTCGGCCAATTCGAAATCCGTTCTGTCGCAAATTTTCACGAATGCCAATATCAATTCCTGCAATCTGATCAACTTCTTTCCAAAGCTTGTTTCCCATCCAGGGGTCAAACAATGGTTTTTCAACCAGGTAGATTTCCAGGTGAACCGCTTCACGATTCTGGGGAACCGGTTTCAGCAATTCCACTTTTTTGGAACCAGCAGCATAATCACTTTCAAAGCTTTCCTTCATATTCACCAAAAACGAGCTGCCCGGAAAGAGTGACATGCACCCCCCGAGCCCTAGTATGGCTAATACTACGGTCATGCGTACCAATGATTGATAACTGATTACTGAATGGAACGGACTGTTCATTCAAACGATTCCAAAAAGATCCTGATTGAATTGATGACTGATTGAATTAATGATCGATCGAATTAATGATCGAGAAAAGGAAATACGAAACTATCTGGTGACAAACGAATGGAATTAGAAAATCATTGTAATTAAATGAAATTACAGAATTCATAGACAAGTGGGTACTGGCCCTGTCAGAAACAGGATCAGGAAGGGACCGGGAGACTAATTGGATTTCCTTTTTGTGTCAATTCGAGTATTTCTCATCGATCCATCACATTTCTCCACCAAATGGCCAAAACAGCTATTTTTCCCCAACAAACAAGCTTTTTTCAGTTCAAGTTGTCATAAATCTCAGGGATCGCTATGATGCGCAGATAATCGTTATATCCTCACTATTCTGGCCTGTTTAACAGTTTTTCAGAGAAGATCATCATCAGGAGAACCCGTTTTGGAAATGCGAATCGGCTTGGGAACTGACATTCACCGTCTGGTGGGTGGTCGCCCTTTGATTTTAGGTGGTCTTTCCATTGATTACGAAAAGGGGCTGGATGGTCACAGTGATGCGGATGTCTTGCTTCATGCAGTCACTGATGCCCTTTTAGGAGCATTGGGAGCAGGTGATATCGGAGAATGGTTTCCTAACACGGATGAAAAATGGAAAAATGCCAGTTCTGATCAATTCCTGAAAGCAGCAGTTGAAGAAGCTCATCGACGAAACTGGGTAATAGCCAACATGGATTGCACGATATCAGCAGAACGACCCAAATTAAGCCCATACAAAGGCAGGATCAAAGATCGTCTTGCAGCATTACTGGAAATTCCTGTAGAACTGGTGAATGTGAAAGCCAAAACCGGAGAAGCCGTTGGCCCGATTGGTCGTGGTGAAGCAATCAGTAGCGATGCAGTTATCCTGTTAACAAGAAAATAAAGCAGAAAAACATCCGCATTTATTTCCCCGAAAAGAATTCTTGCACTTGTTATCATTTTTAGGAATCAAATTAAGATGACACTTAGAGTTTACAACACGCTCTCGAAAGAAAAGGAAGACTTTCAAACAGTCAAGCCCGGCCAGGTCAGTATCTATCTTTGTGGTCCAACGGTCTACAAGCCAGCCCACATTGGCCATATGGTTGGTCCCGTCATTTTTGACGCGGTGAAAAGGTATCTAACTTACATCGGCTACGATGTTACATTTGTTGTGAATATCACTGATGTTGATGACAAGCTGATTAATCGAGCCGTCGAAAACAAAATGGAAGTGAGTGCCCTGGCCAAAGAAATGACAAAAGATTATTTTGATAATCTCGATTTGATGGGCGTCGATACCATCGATCACTTTCCCTACGCAACGGAACATATTCAGGAAATGCTTGATATCATTTCCAAACTGATTGACAAAGGATTTGCGTACCCACTCAATGGTGATGTCTATTTTGATGTCAATAAAGATGAAGGTTATGGCAAGCTGAGCCGAAGAAATCTGGATGACATGCTGGCAGGTTCGCGGGTTGAAGCGAATGATTCCAAAAGGCACCCTGCTGACTTTGCATTGTGGAAATCTTCCAAAGAAGGGGAACCTTCCTGGGAGAGTCCATGGGGACCCGGCCGACCGGGCTGGCACATCGAATGTTCTGCCATGAGTATTAAAATTCTAGGGGAATCAATTGATATTCATGGTGGCGGACTCGATCTCATGTTCCCTCATCATGAAAACGAACTGGCTCAATCAGAATGCTGCACGGGAAAACCTTTTGCACGCTACTGGATGCACAACGGTTTGATGCAAGCTGGTAAATCTTCAGGAAAAATTGGCGGAAAACATAGTAAAGAGGGAGACATAGAAGAAACCGATGACGTCGGCATGGATCAGGCTTCACAGGAAGCAAACAAACTGGCTGGCTCTAAAGGAGCTGCTTCGGTTAAAGAACTTTTCAAAATATTTCATCCGGAAACAATTCGGTTCTTTCTTCTTTCGACACATTACCGAAGCCCCATCGAATTCAACGATGAACTCATCAAGGAAAAAGAAAAAAATCTTCAGGGCTTTTATCGTCTTTTTGAATCATTCGAGCGAATTACCGGGCAGGATTTTTATTCATTGACTCCGGTCACGCTTCGGGAAAAAGCGGTCAAACTTTCGGGGGGACCGGACAACTTTATTAATGAGCTGAACCATGCACGTGATCGCTTCCTGCAATCAATGGATGATGATTTCAACACTGGTGGAGCGATTGGCGTTCTGTTTGAAATTCGATCACAAATCAACAGCTATATTGGTCAGGGAAAACTTGATTCCGGAACGCAGGCAAATGATTCAGAAATTCAGGTTCTGGTTTCATCAATGACGTTATTAAAAGAACTATCTTCTTTGGTGGGTGTTTTCCAGAAACCGATTGAGACATCAGGTTCAGGCGATGATGAACTGACCGGGCAGTTAATGGAATTGATTATCCAGATTCGTGCCCATGCAAGATCATCCAAAAACTTTGAAATTGCAGACCAGATTCGGGACGGTTTGAATAATGTAAATGTCACCCTGGAAGATCGTCCTGATGGAACCATCTGGAGAAAAGATTAAATGGCGCAAGGGGAAATAACAGAATTGGAATCGAATCCCCGAAACCGGTATCTCGGAATTGATCCCGGCTTGCAAAAAACCGGATATGCTATTCTTGAAGAGGATTCGAACCGACTCAAACTTCTTGAAGGGGGCGTTATCCGAACAACTGCTTCCCTTCCGCTGGCTGAAAGGCTTGTAGAAATCGGTGAAGGATTGCGGGAAGTCATAGAAGATTTTCATCCGAAAATGGCCGCCATTGAGCAGGTGTTTTCCCATACCAAAAATGTTAAAACCGCATTATTGATGTCTCACGCAAGAGGAGTCATCCTGCTTTGTATCGCTGAGAAAAAAATTCCGATCCTGCATATGACCCCCCGAGAAATCAAAAACACTGTGACCGGTAGCGGAAAAGCATCGAAAGAACAAATTCAACAAGCAGTCACCAGAGAACTGAACCTTGACAGAATTCTGGAACCGAACGATGTTTCCGATGCAGCTGCAATCGGAATCTGCCTTTACCATTCGATTAAATTTGCCAGCCAATAGATTTCAGAATATTATTAACCAGTCTCACAAAATTATTCAGCATCACGAAAGCGTTAAGAAAAAAAGATGATCACAAAAATCACCGGAACACTGGTTTCTTTAAGAGATGCAGAAGCAACAGTCGCTGCAGGACCATTTGAATATCAGGTTCTTGTTCCGGAATTTGTCCGAAGACAATTGCAATCTCTTTTGAATGAGAAAATCAGCCTCAGGACAATCACCTACCTCGACGGGAATCCTCAGAAAGGACGACTCAGTCCGCGAATGGTTGGATTCATGACGGAGGCGGAAAAAGAATTTTTTGATCTCGTTTGCAGCGTTGATGGTGTGGGAGTCAAAAAAGCATTACGTGCAATGGTCCGTCCCGTTCAGGAAGTAGCCACTTACATTGAAGAAGCAGATGTTAAACAACTCACCACCCTTCCCGGAATTGGACCAGCAGTGGCTGACCGTGTCATTGCAAAACTGAGACGAAAAATGCCCAAGTTTGCATTAATCGTTGCGAAAGATTTTGCCGGTGACGAGCCAGAAAGAGCTGACATCCTGACAGAAGTCTTTGAAGCGCTGGTCAGTCTGGGTCATAGTAACGCTGATGCCCGTAAGAAAATTGAAGCAGTCGTCGATCAGGGCAAAAAACTCAAAACACTGGAAGAATTCCTGACAGAAATTTATCGATTAGGCGTGGAGTAACTATTTTCACTGCAATTCAAAAATGGCATTGAACCCTCCCATTAACAACAATATTTGACACTTCTAACTCGTTTTCTGATCCACAGTTACATCTGCAATTATTCTAAATAACGATCCTGCTTTCAGTTCTTAACAGTTCCAAATCCTGGATTTCTTATTCCCCTGTTGACATACCTTGAGGTTTGAGGTATTAATCCCGAATCCTTGACATACCTCATAGTTTGAGGTGTTGATCATCAAGACGATAAAAATAATAAGAGAAGCTCACACAAAGGATTGAAGTGAATGACTCGCAAACGAACAAATCCTGAATTTATTAATGGGGTTCCTGAACTCCTGCTGCTTAGGCTTTTAAAAAACAAGCCGATGTATGGCTACGAACTGGTCCAGGCAATCAGGTTAGCAACCGATAGCCGGCTGGAATTTGGAGAAGGCTGTATTTATCCCCTGCTTCACAAACTGGAAGCAGAGAAGATTCTTCAAAGCCGATCAAAAAAAGCAAACGGGCGCAGCCGAATTGTTTATACCGTGACTAAAAAAGGACAGAAGAAATTATCCCAATCCATGAACCGATGGCATGATGTTAAAGAAGCCATCGAACTCGTTTTACAAGGAGGTCAAAATGAGCAAACTGCTTTCACGTAAGAATTTTATGATCAGTCTTTGCAAAAGAGGTATTCCCGCACGATACGCCTGGCGCGTTTCTAAAGAACTGAACGATCATGCAGAAGACCTGAATGAAAATCAGTCGGAATCTTCTTTGGGAGACCCGGATGAACTGCTGGATCAGATCGAATCTACCTACAAACAGAGAACCTTTGCAGGTAGGCATCCACTTCTGGTTTTCCTGATGGCTCCACTGCCGGTTGTTATCATGATCTATATTTTGTCGTTTATCCTGGCAGTTCTGGTTGCAAGTCTCATCTTTTTTTTACTTAACTCGGCAGGCTTTAAAATAGATGACTCAGGATTAGTATCGCTTACAAGTTTTGGATGTATTGTTTTATTTCCGAACATCCTTTCATCTGTTTTCATTATTAAATGGGCTCGTCGATCAGGAATCAGATTCAAATTTGCTATCTTAAGCTGTCTTCCAGTTTTACTGATAGCTTTAGTATTTATAGCAAGTGTATTTATTTCACAAACAGACAGCGTAATTCGTTTTTACTTTGGTCTGAACCTTCCATTAAATAGATGGTTCGGTCCTGCGTTAGGTCCACCTGAACAACCGTGGCCACTTCCGGGGTTTTACCAGATTATGCAGTTCCTTATTTCTGCATTGATCATTTTCTACATGGTTCATCATGAAAAAGTCAAACAGCAACGGCTAGCTGAAAAGTTGGTGATAACAGAATAATTGAATACGGGCTTAGCCAAACACGCGCTTCTTTTTCATTGATTTGTTTTATAATTTGAATCAATTCAGTGGGAAAGAAGCGATTTTTGTGCGGATACATCTACAAGAGGTTTGAAAGAGCACAAAAACCTTAATGGGAATGAGTGTCTTTCCAGAGGTTTCTTAATGCATCAAATCCGGTGAGGTGAGTTTTAGTGCTGAAGTCACC
>JAJRVU010000486.1 GCA_024277145.1 Planctomycetota bacterium | reverse complement strand
TCTTAGTGAATTTCTTCCTGATGTGTGGTTGAAAAGCCACCCTGAATCCCGCCGACTTCAACGTCGCCAATGATGCTGTGGTCGTGAAAAATATTCTATTACACTAAGCCCACCGCCCCGTGTGTATGGTGAGACGGTTACAGTTTTTTAATGGCGACGGGCATGAAAGTAATGGATGACCATTGGACAGATCATAAAGGAAAAAGGAAAACTGTGATTGACGATTTGTATGTAATGCTAACATGCCGTGTCGTTGATGGTCCTTACCTGCCAACTGTCAAACCAGGTACGCCGATTAACAAAGCAACGGAATAAAACCGGCAACAAAATTCGATGCTGAATAAAAATGATCAATGGTCTGCAAAGCAGACCCTACTGCTCTTGCGAGCACTACAAATTCAGTTTGAATAGCCGAGATTCGGTGATAGCCAGCGTTCCATTTCTTTGACAGAAAGATTTTTCCGTTTTGCGTAATCTTCCACTTGTTCTTTCGTAATGAAATCAACAGTGAAATATCGCGAGTCAGGATGACCAAGATAAAGGCCACTGACTGAGGCTGCAGGATACATTGCATAATTTTCTGTTAATGTTATCCCAGCTTTGTCTGTTGCATCAAGCAGTTCAAACAATTCCGTTTTAGGTGTATGATCAGGACAAGCAGGGTAGCCGAAAGCGGGGCGAATTCCACGATATTTTTCCTGGATAATCTCTTCCGTTGTCAGGTTTTCGTTTTGCCCATATCCCCATTCTTTACGAACAATAGAATGAAGATGTTCTGCAAAAGCTTCTGCAAGCCGGTCTGCAATCGCTTTAACCATGATGGCAAGATAGTCATCATTTTGTGATTGATACTTTTTAACCAGTTCTTCGATTCCCAAACCGGTTGTCACAGCAAAGGCACCGATGTAATCTGCCCGGCCACTCTCGGAAGGTGCAATAAAGTCTGAAAGTGAAAGGAAATCGGTTTTCCCTCTTCGTTCCCATTGCTGTCTGAGCATCGGAAAGCGGGTCAACTCAGTAGTTCTGCATTCCTCTTTGAAAAGAAGGATATCATCGCCGACAGCATTGGCTGGCCAGAATCCATAAACTCCATTAGCCTGAAGAAGCTTCTGGTCCACAATTTCATCAAGCAGTTTTTTGGCATCATCAAAAAGGCGGGTTGCTTCTTCGCCCATATATTTATCCTGAAGAATTTTCGGGTACTTACCGCGTAATTCCCATGCCCAGAAAAAAGGTGACCAGTCAATGGAAGAAACAATTTTCTCAAGAGGGTAATCTTTCAATTCACGAATTCCCAGGAATGAAGGCTTATTGATTTCCACTTCATCCCAGTTGGTCTGAAAACTTTTTTCACGGGCTTCCTTTAAAGAAACGAGCTTTCTATCCTGCTTTTTCGCGAAACCCTCCCTGTCTTTTTCCTGTTTTTCCAGATTTTCCTTAATGAACTTCTCCCGGGAATCCTTATCCAGAAGATTTTCCACAACAGGAACCGCTAAAGATGCATCGGGAACGTGCACGACTGCTGAAGGGGGATATTCCGGAGCAATTTTGACTGCTGTATGTTTTGCGCTTGTTGTTGCACCACCAATTAACAGCGGAACAGAAATCCCCTGCCTTTTCATTTCTTTGGCAACGGAAACCATTTCATCAAGTGAAGGAGTAATTAGTCCGCTTAAACCAATCAGGTCTGCATTCTTTTCTTTCGCAACACGAATAATTTCTTCAGCGGGAACCAGAACACCCAGATCAATAATTTCGAAATTATTACACTGGAGAACAATACCAACAATATTTTTGCCAATGTCGTGGACATCTCCTTTGACCGTTGCAATGACCATCACGCCTCGTGATGTGCTTTCGTCGCCGGCTTCTTTTTTTTCTGCTTCCATAAAAGGTGTGAGATAAGCGACTGATTTTTTCATCACGCGGGCACTTTTAACGACTTGAGGAAGGAACATTTTCCCTTCACCAAACAGTTTTCCCACAACAGCCATCCCACCCATGAGAGGCCCTTGTATTACATGAAGAGGCCTGTCATATTTTTGTCGGGCTTCTTCCGTATCCTCGTCAATAAAATCAACAATCCCTTTCAGCAATGCGTGCTGAAGGCGTTTTTCGACGGTCTGTTCCCGCCAGGCAAGATCAGGACCACGAGTTTTTCCGGAAGCCTGATCCTTGATCGTTTCTGCATATTCGATCAACCTGTCAGTCGCTTCGGGATCTCGATTGAAGAGCATATCTTCAACGTACTTCAGCAGTGTTTTGTCAATCTCTTCATAAACTTCCAACTGACCTGCGTTCACAATTCCCATATCCAGCCCGTTTTTGATGGCATGGTAAAGGAACGAAGCGTTGATCGCTTCTCGAACAACATTGTTCCCCCGGAAAGAGAATGAAATATTGCTAACCCCGCCCGAAGTTTTTGCACCGGGACATTCTTCCTTGATCCTTCTGACAGCCTCGATGAAATCAACACCATAATTAGCATGTTCTTCCATCCCGGTTCCCACCGTCAGAATATTGGGATCGAAGATGATATCTTCAGGAGGAAAATTAATTTTTTCTGTCAGAAGTTTATACGCCCGTTTACAAATTCTCACTTTATCATCAGCATCAACAGCCTGTCCGACTTCATCAAAAGCCATCACAACAACGGCTGCACCGTACTGGCGAATTTTACGAGCATGTTCCAGAAAAACTTCTTCCCCTTCTTTCAAGCTGATGGAGTTGACAATTCCTTTCCCCTGAATACATTTTAAACCTGCTTCAATCACCAACCATTTCGAACTGTCAATCATGACAGGAACAGTTGTAATATCCGGTTCTGATGCAATCAGGTTCAAAAATCGAACCATCACTTTTTCACTATCAAGAAGCCCTTCATCCATATTCACATCAATAATGTTCGCGCCACCTTCTACTTGATCACGCGCAATACTGATCGCTTCTTCGTATTTTTCTTCCCGGATTAATCGTGCAAACTTTCGAGAGCCTGCAACGTTCGTTCGTTCACCCACCATGATAAAATTAGTATCAGGCGTAATTTCCAACATTTCTGTTCCGCAATAGGCTGAATAGGAGGAAACTTCAGGAATTTGTCGCGGTTTAAATTCTTTGACTTCATTTGCAATGGCATTAATATGGGCAGGGGTTGTTCCGCAACATCCACCCACAAAGTTCACCCAGTTTTCACTCGCAAATTCTCGCAGGTATTCTCCCATTTCTGAGGGAGTCATATCAAATTCACCCAGTTCATTGGGCAGCCCTGCATTGGGATAACAACTGATATAATGAGGAGCAATTTCAGACAGCCGGGAAATATTCGGACGCATTTTGTCCGGGCCTAATGCACAATTCAATCCAACGCTTAACAATGGAAAATGAGAAATCGAAGTCCAGAACGATTCCAGAGTTTGCGCGGTTAAAGTTCTTCCTCCATCAAAAATTGTTCCTGATACCATCACCGGAATTTCAATTTGATGATCATCAAAATATTGTTGAATTGCAAAGAGACACGCTTTCATATTTAACGTATCAAATGATGTTTCAGGCAGAAGAATATCAACTCCTCCCTGAATAAGGCCATCAATCTGGACTGTATACGCATCCACAACCTGTTCAAAACTGACTTCTCGCATTCCGGGATCATTCACATCCGGAGACATCGTCAACGTTCGGTTTGTCGGGCCAATGCTCCCTGCAATAAATCGGGGAAGTCCGGGATCAGTGACAGATGCTTTTTCCGCAGCTCTTCTGGCAATTTCAACCGCTTTTTTATTTATTTCAAACGTGTAGTCTGCTAAATCATATTCTGCTAATGAAATTTTGTTGGCGTTGAAAGTATTTGTTTCAACGATATGGCTGCCCGCTTCAAAGTATTGTTGATGAATTCCTTCAACCAAATCAGGCTGCGTCAGAACAAGGATATCATTGGCATTCAACAGATCGATATGATGATTCGCAAAAAGCTTTCCCCGATAATCTTTTTCTCCCGGGCGAGCCTGTAGAATCAGCGATCCCATTGCACCATCCAGCAATAGAATTTTATCCTGTAACAGATTCTGTAAAGTTTCTTTGACTGATTCAGTCCCGCTAGTCATTGTTTTCAACTTTTGCTTTCTTTTACTGTTCTTGAGGTTTAAGAACACATCTGATTTTATTCAGGAGCATTAGCCAGAGGAAGAATTATTATTGAGTCTCAATCCAGTTTGAATAAGACATGACTTATTCTGTTCAGGTTCAGGATAGGCCTGTGTCAGTTTCTCTGGGTCAGTTTTTTTGGGTCAGTTTTTTTGGGGAATTCCAAGTGCGTTTAATATCTGCTCACTCGCTTTACATTTATTTAAAACATAAAAATGAATTCCCGGCACTCCATGATCAATTAAATCCTGGCACTGCTGAATTGCAAACTCCACGCCAATTTCAAACTGGGCTTCTGAATCATCTTTGACTGCTTCAAGTTTTTCACCCAAACCATCAGGAACATCCGTTCCACACATGGATGTTATTCGTTGAATTCGAGAAAATTCCGTGATAGGCATGATTCCCGGAATGATGGGAACTTCGATTCCCTGTTCCACTGCCTGTTCCCTGAAACGGTAAAAATTGTCATTCACAAAAAAGAGCTGCGTGTAGATAGCACCCGCACCTGCATCCACTTTTCGTTTCAGGTTGATTAAATCCGTTTTCATGTCCGAAGCTTCAGGGTGTTTTTCAGGATAACCTGCAACACCAATTCCGAATTGCGGATATTCAGAATGAATCAATTCCACCAACTGATTTGCATTTGTGAATCCACCCTCAACCGCCTGAAAAGAGGTTTCGCCATCCGGGGGATCCCCTCTTAAGGCCATGATGTTATTAACTCGTAATGATTCTGCTTTTTTGAGCCAGCTTTTTAAATCATCCGTTGTGGAACCGACACAAGTAAAATGAGCGGTCACCGGAATGGAATATTCCCGCTTGATCTCTGCACACCATTCCAAAGTTTTCGCCTGGGTAGTGCCCCCTGCACCATAAGTGCAAGAGACAAATGCAGGTTGAAACTCAATCAATTTTTTCAGATTTTTTCGAAGCGTATTTTCCCCCGCTTCCGTTTTGGGAGGAAAAATTTCGATGGAAAGCCCGAATTGGTCATTTTGATATAGGTCAGCCAGACTCATTCTGATTGGAATCCTGTCTTAATTTACTCTGGGAAAAACGTCCGAACATCTACAATACGCACTTGAACCGAATGATAGGAGTTTTTTCTCCATCTTAACAGGCTAATGATAGGACAATCAGGAATTCTAGTCAATTTTGATAACCGGCCAGTTTGGCAACCTACCAGAGGGTATATCCCCCATCCAGGAATAGAGTTGCGCCTGTCATGTAGCGGGAGGCATCACTCGCCAGATAGACCGCCAAGGGTCCCATATCTTCAGGCGGGCCCAGTTCTTTCATCGGGACCTGTTCCTTTAATTGCTCGATCAATTCCGGGTTCTGCTTCTTCCATTTCTGGTTTGGCTCTGTCATGAAGCCCCCCGGGCAGATCACATTGGCTGTAATTCCATAAGGAGCCCAGTCGGCTGCAAGGGTTCGGGTGAAATGAATCACAGCTGCTTTGGCTGTTTCATAACTTCGCCCTCCGATTCCGCGGGTTGCAATCACGCCGGAAATCGAACTGATATTGATTATCCGCCCTTTGATTTTCTTCTGAAGCATTTCTTCGCCAATGATTTTTGAACAAAGAAAAGTGGATGTCAGGTTCAAATTGAGAACTTCCTGCCATTGTTTCAGTTCCAGTTCTTCCGTCGGAACATTAATTCTTCGGCCTCCTAAATTATTAATCAGGATATCAAATGGCCCGAATTGCTTGAGCGCTTCCCGACAGATCTTTTCACACTCTTCAGGATCACTGAGATCCCCACACAGGCTGTCGCAGTTTCCTCCTGTATCACGAATTTCCTGAACCGTCTGATCAAGTGATTCCTGTGTTCTTCCGGTCAGGACCACATCCGCCCCTGCTTCAGAAATGGCGATGGCCATCTCTTTTCCCAACCCCCGGCTGCCACCGGAAATAAACATTTTCTTTCCATCAAGCCGAAACCGATCAAGAACGGACATTATGAAAACTCCTGAATTTGTTATTCATCTTCGTTATTATTATTTGAATCATCAACCGGCTTTTCATCATCTTCGGTTTCAATACTTTTTTTATCGAACAGATGAACTTCCATAGAAGAAACTTTATAGGTTCGGTCAAACACCCAGGCCTCGGGCATTTCAAAATCTGCTCTGGATGGTGTTCTGAAAATAAGAAGCGCGTTCTCGCTGGAGCATTGTTCTGTTGCCAGCCGTTCCAGTGCTTTGAAAAGTTGTGAGCCCGCCTTGAGATCCTTCACCATAATATAAGGAGGATCAAAAAAGATTACATCAAACGGGAATAAATCATCCACCCCTTTGGGACAGAAAGACGTTTTCAGGACATCCGCTCGCCAGCATAAATGCGGTTCGTCCATGCCTATGCTTTGGATATTTTCTTTGAGTAATTCAATCGCTTTATGATCCCGCTCAAAAAAGACAACGCTGGAAGCACCCCGACTGATGGATTCAATTCCAATCGTCCCGGTTCCTGCAAAAATGTCCGCAACTTTTTTTCCTTTAATTTCCGCCTCAAGCCTCTGGAATAGCATTTCCTTGACTCTGTTGGTAATCGGTCGAGTTGTTAATCCGTCGTTGGTCAGCAGCACTCGCCGGCGATATTTTCCAGCTATAATTCGCACGTGGTTGTCGTTCCTTAATGAAAGTCTTCAGCAAAACAAGAGATGATGCGAGTATGCCCTGACCATGAATAATCAATTTTTAGTAATTTCTCTGTTGCTCTATTGTAATGATATACGGCTTTATTTTGAGGGCTTGTCAGATAAAAACTTTCAAGGTTTTCAGAAACATACATACATATATATGACTGAAAAAGGGAATTCCTTTTGGAATATCTCTTGATGATTGAATAAAACCCATGAAAGCGTAGGGTCTGCTATGCAGACCATTTATACACATGATTAATAGTAGTGCCTGCTTTGCAGACCATTGGCGTTTAGTTAAACTTTAGAGATGCCTAATTATCTTCGTGCTTATATTCCCGGTGGAACTTTTTTCTTTACCGTGAAAACGGAACGGAATACCCCCATTTTCCGAAAGGATTTTGCGGTTCGAATTCTTGGCAACGTGATTCGAGAAACTCAGGAACAATGGCCTTTTGAAATCAATGCGATTGTGCTTCTTCCTGACCATCTCCATGCGATCTGGTCATTGCCTGAGAATGATGCTAATTTTCCAAAACGTTGGGCATGGTTAAAAAAAGAATTCACTAAACGGTATTTGCAAAATGGAGGCTTGGAACAACCAGTTTCTGAATCACGAGTAAAATACCGAAATCGAGGAGTGTGGCAAAGAAAGTTTTGGGAACATGCAATTAAGGATGAAGATGAGTTTCAAACGTATTTTGATTACATTCATTGGAATCCGGTAAAGCATGGCTATGTGAATAGTCCAGCAAATTGGTTGCACTCATCTTTTCACCGATGGGCCAAAAAAGGTGTCTATGAAAAGAATTGGGGACATAGTCTGCAAGAACCAGAAAATCTTAAAAAAATAAATCATGATGTTGGCGAATAATTTCACCGAAAAATGGTCTGCATAGCAGACCCTACATTTTATAGACCAAAAGTAGATTAATCTCATTGTGTTTTTAATAATAAACATTCAAGTTTACGAATTATCAGAATTATTGTTTCTGTTTGATAAATCATTTGCAGCTTCAGGAGCCTGTAACACACGAAAAGATTGCTCTACAGGTGTGAATGCATCAAGTTTTTTATCAACAGCGGCAACCTTAAGATCATCAAACTTCCTGGCTGAGACTAAAACTCTGGATTCAAAAGAACCGATAGCCTGATTATATGCTTTAGTGGCTCCTTCAAGCCCTTTTCCAACTTTTGTTAAATGCGCACACATCTGAGACAATCTGAGATAAAGCTCCCTTCCGAGGTCACTAATATCCTTAGCATTTTGGGCCAGTTGTTCTTCGCGCCATCCGTAAGCGACTGCTCGAAGAAGTGCGATAAGAGTTGTTGGAGTCGCAATGATTACATTTTGTTCAACTCCAAATTCTATAAGTGACGGTTCGTATTCCAAAGCAGCGCTGAAAAATACTTCTCCCGGCAAAAACAGGACTACAAATTCAGGTGTATTATCTAATTTTGAAAAATACGATTTTTTACTCAAACCCTGGACATGAGTTTTCACATGCTTTGCGTGTTTTTTTAAATACTCAGCACGCATTTTATCGTCATCAGCATCAATTGAATCCAAAAAAGCTGTTAAAGAGACTTTTGAATCAATGATAATTTTTTTATTTCCGGGTAGCTGAACCACAAGATCAGGCCGAAATGTTCCATCTTCAGTTTCGATACTTTGTTGCTCGAAGAAGTCGCAATGGTCCAGCATCCCAGCAAGTTCGACAACTCTTTTTAATTGAATCTCTCCCCATCGACCACGAACTTCAGGCCTTCTAAGTGCTTTAACCAATTTCGATGTTTCAGATCTTAATTCGTTCTGGGTGATAGTAAGACTTTCCACTTGTTTGTTTAAACTGGTGTAGGCTGTCAGTCTTTCCTTTTCGATGACCTGTAATTTTTCATCAACCTGCTTAAGAGATTTTTCGACAGGTTTAACCATCGCATCAATTGCTATCTGACGTTTTTCAAGATCGCCTTTTGCTGAATCCTGGAATTTTTCTAAAGTAGATTGCGCTAAATTAATAAACGATTCGTTATTGTGTTTTAAAGCATCAGCAGAAAGAGCCTTGAATGCATCGGCTAAATTATTCCTTGCATCATTTAATAATTCTAGTTTTTCTTCGTTTTCCTTGCGTTCTTTTTTGATGATAGTGGTTAATTTAGAGCCATGAACTTTAAGAGCAGAAACATTTTTTTGGCTTGTCGCAAATCTCTTCGTCTCATTGTTTAACTGCTGCTTAACCTCTGTAAGTGTTTCAGTTCGATGTGAAAGATCAGACTTGAGACTCTGGATTTCAATAGTTGATATATGCTTTACGTTTTCAATAACTTGCTGGCGTTTTGAATTCATCACGCCCCAACATGCACCTGCACCAACTGCAAGGCCTATAAGTAGCAAGATGACGGGCAGAATATAATCCATAATCGTATGCCTTTAAATGTAAACACTTTGAGGTAACTACTCTAGTGCAGGTTGCACTTAACTGTGGCGTCGTTGGATAGCATGGGGACTTTATTTCAAGACTCTAGCCCGCTACACGTAAATGAAACTCGCTCAAGTGGTTATTTAGCATACCTGACAATGGAGGCAATATCCATCGTTAATGTAGCAGATCAGAAGTGAGGTTATTCATCCTCTTCTTCTTTGGCTTTTTGCCAATGTCTCATGATGATGTCGGCTGCTTCTTCTGCGATGGAGCCGAATTTGCGGGAACTTTTGCCTGAACCACGAACGATGGTTGTTTCCCCTGCATTAGCAACGTCTGTTGGTTCTTCGTCAATTAACCAACTGGCAATATCATCATCGGTTGCAGACTTATCATTAGAAGGACTAACAATGAGTGAGGGTTTCGGGTTCGTCACTTTCTTTTCGCCCGGCACACGAAAGACCATCGGGCCAACGCGAAGGAAATCTCCCGGTTCAAGTTGAGTTTTTTGCTGGATTAAAAGATCGTTGACATAAGTTCCATTCTGGCTATTCAAATCTTCAACAACGATGACCCCTTTTTCGATTTTCACAACACAGTGTTTTCGACTGATATCACTTGAAGCAAGCCTGATCTGGCAGTCGCTATCTCGACCGATAACGACATCACCATCATTGATAAGCAGCTTCCTGCCCTGGTATTTTCCTGAATGAATAATCAATTCAGCCATAGTACACCCATCTCAGTTTAATCTAATCTTATTAACTCGTTTAGTTCATTATTATTCATGAACCGGAACGATAATTGTTTCGCCACAATCGGGACAATTCATCGTTTTTCCCCGATGAGTAGGACTCACCTTGAATTTCTTGCCACAACGACAGCTAAAGCGAATTTTTTTAATTTACTTCGGCTGATTGGAATGCGACTTAGACCAGACCCGTTCAGCAATGAGGTGAATTTTCTCCACAAGTGCTTCCGGATCATAAGGCTTGGTCATATATCCATCTGCTCCGACACGATCAGCCAACGCTCTGGAATCAGCCATGTCAATGACTGACAAAATTAATATCGGAACAGAACTGTCAATCTGTTTCATTCTCTCACAGATTTCGTAACCGCTTTCTCCTTTGAGGATGAGATCAAGGATAACAAAATCGGGTTGATGCATTGTAAAATTGGAATGTGCCTGCCCACCATCTTTTGCAACGGTGACGCTGAATCCTCGCGATTCCAATTGAGTTTTTAAACCTTCTGCAGTAGCAGGCTCATCTTCAACAACAAGAATTTGATGTGCGACAGCACCTGTCGGGCTCAAACGCCTGAGTTCATCCTGTGCCATTCAGCTGTCCTCACAACAATACCGGGAAGCTCATCAATAGACGTAAACACTAATTGTAGACAAAGTTTAGAAAAGAATGATCAGAAAAGAAAAATGAATAAATGCTTTTTTACCATGACAGCAAACATCTGGGAAAAGGGATTCAACAACAATGAATTTACCTGTTCATTTAATGTATGCCTGAATCAGGTCGCCTCACAAAATTAAGATAGAAATGTAAAATAAGATATAAGATTAATATGATAGTTCAGTTATACTTCAGTCTGCCAAATAATAGAACCCAGAATCAAGGAGAATCCCCCATATTTTCCGCTGATACCATAACTCACAGGGGTTCAATTAAACATAAATACCCTATGGTTTAATAGCAGGTTTCAATCCTCATGATATCTTAATGTACTCCCGGAAAATTGCTGCGATATCGGTCTATTCTTGCATTGCAATATCTAAAATAACTGGCCCATTTGCGTGTGAATATTAGCTATTCTCAGTGAAAATTCGCAGATGAACCTGGAATTCTGACTCATATTTTTTGCCAACAAATACATTATTAGAGGTAATTTTTGGCCATTTTCCTTGATTTCTGGTCCAAATAACGTGATTTTTACTTGGAAAATGTAATATTGTCAGAAAATCACATGTTACCTCATTGACAATTTTAGCTTATCTCATTTAACTTATCGCATAAGTTTACTACGTTTAATGTACTAATCGTTAGTTTCACAACATTTTTGGCAAGGCAGTTGGCCAATAACTGCATCGCATTCATGACGAATAGGAGTTGGTAATGGCAGCTAAAAAAGCTCCGGCAAAGGCGATGACTAAAACAGAAATCTTGAACTCACTTGCGGAAGCAACGGGTGTTCAAAAGAAAGATGTTTCAAACATCCTCGAAGAGCTGGGAAGTCTGATCGCTCAGAACCTGAAAAAAAGTGGTCCAGGTGTTTTTAACATCCCAGGCTTAATGAAAATCGTTGTTCAGGACAAACTAGCGAAAAAAGCTCGTAAGGGCATCAATCCTTTCACAGGGGAAGAAATGATGTTCAAAGCGAAACCTGCTTCTCGAGTTGTTAAGGTCAGACCCCTCAAGGGTTTGAAAGATATGGTTTAATCTACCACAAGATTTCCATAGTTTTCTATCAGTCAACTTTCGCTTACAGGGGTCTCTACTGGCTCCTGTGAGTGGATGTTCTGAAAGAGGGGTTCCTCCATACATTTCTACTTGCTGGGCGTCTGTCACAATTTACGCCATTTTTCTTAAAATCCAGAAAAATTACAGATTCCAGAAAATATTTATAGTTTTTTTAAAAGAACCTTAAATTTTACCAAGCCTTTCTCGTCTCTCTGAACAGGCAAACCTCCACCTGTACTAAACATACATTAACTCATTTAGTACTATCTAGTTACAGCATAATTGAGTCATTTATCTTGCTTTTGCCGATTGAGGGATAAACCTTCACAATATACATTTGTGGAGAGCGTCCAACCTTGGATGATTAACCGCCTCTTGACCATCAACTTTCCCCGCTTTACAATCTCGGTAGCTGAAGATGTTTTTCCGTTTACTAATTAAGGAGTGATTTAAACATTATTTTCAGCCTGTGAAGGAATATAGAATTAAGGATTTCAATGGGATAAGATAGCCCATCTGATTTGGATCACGGTCAGAAAACTGGAGGAGCGCGTCTGATGTTGGTACTATCGCGCAAAAAAAACGAAAGCATTATCATTGACGATAACATCGTCATTACTGTCGTAGAAATACGGGGGGACAAGGTTCGCCTAGGCATACAGGCACCTCGGGAAGTCCCTATTCACCGTAGTGAAATTTATGATGCCATTAAAGCTGAGAAAGAAACTTCAGCCGCTGAAGATGAACCACCAGCTGTCTCTCCTGCATGATTAATAATATCTTTTGGATATATTAATGATGCTTCCGCACCTGCATGCTTCACGCCACCTGCGATGCTCTCAGCGGGTGACCACTGTTCCTGGAAACTGGTTTCATTATTCAGAACAGGCCCCTTATGAGGTGAACCTGTTTAATAACCATGCCTCTATTCTGATTCAAGCTGGAAGCTCTTGTATACCGTGATGTTATCCAATATTGAGACAGTCTTTGGAAATTAGGACTTTTTTGGAATGAACTCAGAATAGCTTATAGTTATCGGCTTGACTTTGTCGATCCATCTCGTAAATTGTTTAATTCATGGCCCCATCGTCTAGTCAGGCCTAGGACACCGGACTTTCGCTCCGATAACGGGGGTTCGAATCCCCCTGGGGTCACTTACTCGAATCTTAACGGATTCGAGTTTTTTTATGCGCTGAGATAGAAAACGGTAGAACTAAGATTTTTTCGATTCCCTGCAACTACTTATTCTTCCAATGGGGTGTCTAACTAATGAAATTTCAGAGAATCAATGTTGTAGGGGCCAGCGGAACAGGCAAGTCCATGTTCTGCAAGAGGCTCTCTGAGAAGACGGGATATCCTCATATTCAACTGGATGCTTTATTCTGGAAACCAAACTGGGAACCGACAGATAAAGAGAATTTTCTTCCCCTGCTTGAAAAAACTCTTCATCAAGAGTGCTGGATTCTTGATGGAAATTACCAAAGTACCAGTTCAGTAAAATGGAAAAATGTTGAAGCGGTTATCTGGCTCGATTATTCGTTTCCTTTAAATATTTATCGATGTATTAAAAGATCAGTCACCAGAGCCATCACCCGGGAAGAGATCTGGCCCGGCACCGGTAATCGAGAATCGTTCCAACGATCATTTTTCAGTCGGGAATCCATTATTCTCTGGACGTTGAAAACTCATCATCATGTGAAGAGGGAATATCATGAGGTCCTGAAAGACAAAAAGTATCAGCATATTGAATTCATCCAACTGAAATCTCCCAAAGAAGCGGGACAGTTTCTCGAAGAGTTATCACAGGGAATTCAGAAGTAACTGAACTTTTCAACACTCACTATTAATCATAGTGAAAGATATATACTCATTGCCTTTGTTCTCCGGGACCATTCAGATAGGATTAATTCCTGTTACGGTTTTATTGTTCCCTCAGTACAGAGGTATTTTATGTTCGGATTTTCCATAAGTTCTTCCCCCAGAAATATCTTTTGTTTATTTTTAGTTGCAAATCTGCTATCTCCTTCTGGCAATGTGAATGCAAACGAAATTGAAAAGGGGAACGTTTCCCGGCCGAACATTCTTTTTGCGATCGCAGACGATTGGGGTTGGCCCCATGCAGGTGCGTATGGTGACCCGGTTGTCAAAACACCCGCGTTTGATCGAATTGCAAAAGAGGGAATTCTGTTTCAGCATGCGTATGTTGCGTCTCCTTCCTGCACGCCATCACGATCCGCAATCTTGACGGGGCAATGGCATTGGCGGTTAAAAGCAGGCGCCAATCTGCACTGCATTTTTCCAGATCAATTTAAGACTTACCCAGAAATTCTAAAAAAGAACGGATACTATACTGGCTTCTGTAGCAAAGGTTGGGGGCCGGGTCGAACAGAAACCAAAGGACGCACGTTAGCTGGAAAGCGGTATAAGAATTTCAAACATTTTCTCAAAAGCAGAAATCAAGCTCAGGCTGCAATTCCCAAAAAGCCGTTCTGCTTCTGGCTTGGTAGTCTCGATCCACATCGCCCTTACAAAGAAGGATCAGGTGCAGCAAGCGGAATGGATATTGAAAAAATCAAACTCCCCGGCTGTTTTCCCGATACGCCAGTCGTCAGAAATGATGTTGCAGATTATTATGTTGAAGTTCAACGATTCGACCGTGATGTTTCCGAGGCCATTGCAGCACTTGAAGCAATTGGAGAACTCGATAACACCATTATCGTCATGACGGGGGATCATGGAATGCCCTTCCCTCGTGGAAAATGTAATCTGTACGACACAGGAGTTCGCGTTCCCCTTGCAATTCGCTGGCCTGAAAAAATCAAAGCAGACAGAGTGATTGATGACTTTGTCAGCCTGACTGATCTGGCTCCGACTTTTCTGGAAGTTGCAGGAATTGGCGCCTTTAAAAATAATACGGGGCTAAAAGATAATACAGGACTAAAAGAAATGACCGGGCGAAGCTTGACCAATATTTTCTATTCAAAACATTCCGGTCAGGTGGACCATTTAAGAAGCTTTGTATTGACGGGAAGAGAACGCCACTGTGCTGTGCAGGAACGACCAGACACGGGCGGGTATCCCAGCAGATCTATCCGAACAAGGAATTTTCTTTATATTCGAAACTTCACGCCGAACCGTTGGCCTTCTGGAACTCCTGATTACAAGATTGCTCAAACTCCGGGTTCCTGGTACGGAGACTGTGATAACGGTCCAACCAAAACTTATATGATTCAAAACAGGGAATTGGATCCTGCTCACAGAAATTTATTTGAACTCTCTTTTGCAAAACGACCTGCAGAAGAATTGTATGATCTTATAAATGATCCAGACCAGTTAAAAAATGTTGCCTCAGAGTCCAGGTATCGAAAATTCAAGTCTACCCTTGCGAACCAGTTGATGAGTGAACTCAAAAAAACAAAAGACCCACGTGTGACAGGTGGTGGTGATCAGTTTGACAAATATCCTTACCTCGGCGGCGCACCAAAACATCCCGATTGGAAAAAAACAGGAAAATAATCATGACGCGAATTAATATAAGAAACTTATTTCAGAATCTGTTATTGGTTCTGGTTATCAACTGTTCCGTTGATGCAAAAGATCGGCCGAACGTTCTTTTCATTTTAACGGATGATCAGGGATCCATCGATTTAAATTGTTATGGGGCAAAAGATCTGGCCACTCCTTCATTGGATGATCTCGCCAAGAACGGAATTCGGTTCACGCAGTTTTATGCAGGTGCCCCGGTTTGTTCTTCATCCCGCGCTTCCCTTTTGACAGGTCGTGTTCCTCATCGCGCGGGTGTTCCAGGGAATGTTTCTTCCAAACCCGGCCATGCAGGAATGCCTTCTGAGCAATTGACGATGGCTGAAGCTTTCCAGAAGTCAGGGTATCAAACCGGGCATGTTGGGAAATGGCATTTGGGATACACAAAAGAAACGATGCCTAACGCTCAAGGGTTTGAAAGTTCATTTGGCCACATGGGAGGTTGCATCGATAATTATTCACATTTCTTTTACTGGTCAGGCCCGAACAGACATGACCTTTGGAGAAATGGAAAAGAAGTCTGGGCGGATGGTGAATTCTTCCCTGATTTAATGGTACGAGAATGTAAGAAATTCATCACTGATAACCAGAAAACGGAAAAGCCCTTTTTCCTTTACTGGGCAATCAATGTTCCTCATTACCCGCTGCAGGGAACAGAAAAATGGAGAGAGCATTACAAAAATTTGAAATCTCCCCGAAGGGAGTATGCAGAATTTGTTTCTACGATGGATGAAAAGGTTGGAGAGGTTGTCCAGTTTTTAAAAAATGAAGGCTTGCTTGAAAACACGATCATCGCTTACCAGTCAGATCACGGTCACTCAACAGAAGAAAGAACTTTTGGAGGGGGAGGAAATTCAGGTCCTTATCGCGGTGCCAAATTCAGTCTTTATGAAGGGGGAATTCGAGTCCCTGCCATCGTCAGCTGGAAAGGAAGAATCCCTGCAGGAGAAACTCGTTCTCAAATGGTGACAGCTTGCGACTGGTTCCCGACATTCGCTTCCTACTGTGGAGTCAATCAGGACAATCTGGATCTGGATGGCAAGTCGATGGAAGCTGTTATTTTATCAAGCAAATCAGCGACTCCTCACCAGAATTTTCATTGGCAATTTCATCAACAGTGGGTGGTCAGAAAAGGAAACTGGAAACTCCTTGCAAATCCCCGAGACACATCGAGATCGGCTTTTCGATCAAAAAAAGATGTACTGCCTAAAAGGTATCTGGTGAATCTGGAAGTCGATGCGGGTGAAAAAAACAATCTGGCTGTACGACATCCTGAGAAAGTTCGTGAGCTAGAACTAATTCATCAGGAATGGCTGAAGACTTTTCCAAAAGAGAGTAAGTAAGCTATTTGTAAAAACTGTTTTTAGATGAATGTAAATAAGTTTCTTCTATATTCCAGCATTACCTGACTTCAACAACCTGTTTCAAGACAAACGGCTCGAACAATCCGTATCCGATGGTATCGTATTTATCACCAGGAGGAGGCCCGTTTTCTGGCCCTACACGAAAAGCGTTCGGCCAGGCTTTACCTCTTAACGGGTCGTTCGTGTGATGTGGTCCGAGCATATTTTTAAGCGTTCCAATAATAGTGACGTCAACTTTGTTTTCCCCTTTTTCAATCCATTTTGTCACATCACATTCCCACGGTTTGGAAATAATGTAATCTGTAAAATGACCATTGACAGTTACCTTGGCAACACTTCCATACCATTGTGGAAGCGAGACGAGATAACGCCCGTCGGGCTTTGAAACGTTAAAGGATTCCGAATAAGTGACACCATGTCCATAAAGGGGAAGCCCTTGTTCATTCCAGCCAATGCCCTCTCCTGCAGAAGGGCTGTTTCGGTCATCACTTTTTTTCATACCCATTTTTAATGGTACAGGTGGAATAATGACAAAGCCGGAATCAGCAGTTTTTAAATGGAAGTCTCCCAGGACATACGCACGTGCCAGCTCGTGGTAAACGGTGAAAGGAGATGCCTTGATCGTAACAGTATTCTCGCCCGCTTGAGCAACTTCGGTAAGATTGACTTTTCCAAACGACTTGTCCAGCCACCAGTCTCCCTCGACAGCAGCAACCGGTTTGCCATTGCAGGAAATTTTATACAAGTCAGGGCGTTCAATAACAATATGAAGCGGTTTCGGAACCTGCCCTTCAATTTTGAATTGGTAAGTCGCTTCAAAACCACTCTTGGGAGGGAATTTTTTGCTGATGTATTCATCATGTGCCTGTATTACAAAATGTCCCCAAGGATTTCTTTGCATGCCATTCTGATTAAAAACAAACTTTTGTGCCTTATGCATCAGCAGACTTTTTTTACTTTTTCCCCCAGCAGTTACATCGACGTAATCTAATGTCAAGACATTCGGTCCATCCCTGTGGATGAGTGGAGGGCTTTGGGGTGAAATCGTTGTGATTTTATTTTCAGGCAAAGAAACCGCAGCGTTTTTCTCTTTCTTTAAAAAAAGGAGCAGACTTCCACATGGAGGTAAATTGAAATGATGCAGGGTTCCATTTTTCGTGGTTACGAAGGAACAGGCTGTAATTGTTCCCCGTGCAAGATCCAACTGCTCTGCACCATGCATTTGGGATAAAATGGTTCCGGATGAAGGATGTTCAATGCTGGTGTTTGCAAGAAACAGGATCTCCCCGTCATCCAGTCGTCTTCGATGGTGGAATAATATCCCCTTGTCTCCTTCTTTTCGTTGAATAACCAGTCCATCTTCATTTGATCGCTTTACCATTTTCTCTTGCGCCTGCTCAACAGTCACCTTTTTCCAGTGTGAAGAAGATGCCAGTCTGGAACATCGATCAGAAATTTGCCCGTCCAACCTGCTGGGAGGATCCCCACAACAAAGAACGGTTCCACCTGCCTGGATATATTTTTCCAGAAGATCAACAGTGCCTGAATTCAAATTAATGGTGTGCGGGGGGAAAACGACCAAATCATATTTTCGTTGACCGATAATGAATGAAGGTTTTTCGTATTTATTTTTTCCAAAACTTCCATGTCGGCTGATAATATCCTCACACCCCAGGTCATACTCCACCTGAACTCTTTCAAGAGAATTAAGCATATCCTGAAATGAGTCACCAAGTTTGGAAAGTTGTTCTTTTTTTGTCCTATCATTCTGATACATCCATGTGGTGGTGGTTGGTTCCAGAAGAAGGATATGGTTTACCTGCTGACCTTCCGACATCACCAGCGATAAGCGTGTGAAATAATCTGCTATTTTATGATATGCTTCCCACCACGGTTCATGATATGAAAATGAAGGTGGGTAATCTCCTTTTCGTGCGCCACGCATTGTAATGTAGGAAAGATGTTCGTTAAGCGTGTTCACCCCGAGGACGTAAAGGAAATCGCCGTAGCGTTTCATGTCTTCTGTACGAAAATCCCAGCCTGATCCCCCAAAAGCTTCACATAGTGTCCGTTTTTGACCAAGCTGATTTGCAACGCTTATCAGTTCCCTCAAAGAACGAACATTACCGAACTGGCTGTGGACACCTTCTTTATACTGGTTAAAGAGGCAATCAATTCCGGGTCGCTGATGCCAGGCATACATCGCCATGTTGTCGCCGCCATGTGTTGCGAGTGGCCAACCGTGTTCCCAATAGTGCCCGGTAAATTCGAGTCCATGTTTTTCACAATATTCATAACAGGGCTTGGACCATCGTTCGATAAATTTTTCCAATTGAAACTGGAACAGGTTGTGCCTGACCCGCTCCCACTCACCAACAGGGAGTGTAAGACTGGGAAGGTGATCCATCAGATCGTAACCCCATCGGGCCTTGAACTGTTTTACCGTAAGCTTGTTCCAATGGATCCCCCTGAAAGCAGGGCCTAAATGTGGTTCATCCGTAAACCATCCCGGAATCCGTTTCCCGAACTGATCACCAAACCGTTTTCGATAAGGCTCCATCGTGATTTCTATAAATTTTTCGGTGACACCCGGAAGAGTTAAATCAACATAAAACTGGCCAGCAAATCTATCCTGTTTCTTTGCAAGATAGACGGAGGCTACCAGGTAGTCTCCCTCAGGAAGTTTTTTACCAGAACGAGCTTCCTTAGTGACATTCAGAAAACCGTTCCCTTTCAGACGATAGACGGCCAGAAATTCTTTTCCGATATTGGATGCTTTCCTGGCTTCAAGGATAAGGCCCTGTCCGCGAGATTCCGGCATTGCTTCGGGAACAAGACCACCAGCATAACCTGATGGATACGAATTCTCATCGTAAATCCAGACATTCATATCGAGCTTCTTCGCTTCATCCAGAGCAATCTCCCAAAGATGAAACCATTCTTCTGATAGATAAGGTGTCATTAATCCGGGGCGAGGATGAACCCAAACCTGCTTCACATGTTGACTGGCAAAGTCGTTCATCGTTTCGCGAATCTGCTTCTCACTTAATCTGTCATTCCAGACCCACAGCGGACCGGTACTATATTCACGTGGAGGTTGAGCAAATTGGGAACGAATCTTTGATGAATCCTCTCCGTTAATCGTCGAGATTGCCAAAAGCAATATCCCAAAGACCAAACCGAGCCACCTGAATTTTCTTCCTGGGAAACAATAAACTGTTATTCGATTGAACTGTTTTATAAGCATAGGTGTCACTCATTCTAAAGGCACAATGGATCATGGTCCGGCATATTTCAACATACTATATATCTACTTACAGATAATAATGTCTTCTTTTGGGTGTTATTGCAAGTTGAATGATCAATTGTCTCTACTGCGAAGACAATAATTTTTGCTAAAGCGTATTACGTAGTTGGAAGTTTGGCCCCAATAAGTTAAATGTCGTATCTGACTAATGTAAAAGGGGTTACATAATAAAAACAAAATCAAAAAACGACAAAAAACACGGCCCTCAAAAAAAAAATTAGCAATTCGAATAATCTTGTAAATAGGGGCGGACAATCACCAAGCACTACATTTCCAGAATCTTATAATTCAAACATACAAGACGCTAAGAAAAAATAATTAAGCAGGGCCTGCTGTCAGCTTGTGAATTATTTATCAATCTGGATTTCAAAATGATATTTTTGTGTTGAATTTTGTTTCTTTTGAGCCCGTTTTGCGTACTGTGTCAGGACAGATCCTGATCTACGGGAACTGAATATTGAAGTTCAATTAGGAATTAAATTTCTCAAAGAAAATTCATGGAACGTCAAGAAGAAATGACCAAGCCTGCTCGCCGTTCTGGATGGCTGACCGTTACCATATTAGTCGTATGGATCGCTTTCATCTTTGGGACATCCTGCACAGTCATCCGGCCTCAGGAATTTTTCGCACTTGTTCAAAAATTCGCAAATGTTGATGAGGCCTCAATGCTTAAGTTTCGGCAATTCTGGGGGGTTTCGTGGTTTGTTGTCGTGAAGGGTTGGCATTTTTCCGAATTCGCTATTCTCCTGGTGTTTTGCGTCAAGACGATTCAATTTTTTCGAAAATCAACAAGCACTTCAACAATCGTCGCAGCGATGCTATTTTGCATTGTTTTTGCAATCAGCGATGAATGGCATCAATCTTTCGTACCTGATCGATACGGTACAGTAATGGATGTTGTTATTGATTCTCTTGGTGTACTTGTTGCGGGAATCTTCCTTTTAAGAAGACATAAACGCCAATGCAAAGTTTCAGAAAATCAAGTTTTGCCTGAGAAATAATGACCAACTGCAAACCACTTTTCAAATGCTATTTAATTGCGAATAGACCGAATGGTATATCCCTGTACGGTTATCCTCTATTTTACAATATCCGAATTTCTTCTGTATCTCAAATCTGTTGATTGTATGTTGTGAACCTCCAGTGGTATCATATTTAGCAAAGAAACAAGCAGAGAGTATACTTTTGGAAACTGTAGCTCTTGTGATATTGACAACTTTCTCCTTCCACAATCAGACAAGGATACCAGAATGAATTCAACGCACATGAAAAAACTTATTGTCAGCATGTTCGCTTTTGCGATGTGTGCATCAACAGTTGACGCTCAATCTGTACCAAAGATGAAGATGACCACTACGATTCCACCCGGAATTACCACAGCGGACAGGGTGGAAACACGTCTGGGAACTTTAAAGTTCACGGATGGATTTCCAGATAACGAAACCGTCAGGAAGGTGTTGGACAATCTTGATTTCCAACGAGGCGTGCAATCCGTTCTGACTTCAATTCCAGCAGCATCGTTACATGCCATGCGTAATGGAATTCGAAAATTTGGTCCTGATAACACGTCTGCAGTGATCTTTGAGCAATTGATGGATTCCAAGGCACTTTTCCTCACTGCTAATACCGATTCCATTTATTGTATGATGTGGCTTGATGTAAAAAACGGCCCAATGGTGATTGAAACACCCCCGAACGTTCTCGGGTTTATTGATGATGCCTGGTTTCATTATGTTGTTGATTTCGGGAACGCTGGTCCTGATAAAGGGAAAGGTGGCAAGTTTCTTATTCTGCCTCCTGGATACGATGGAGCAATTCCTGATGGCTACCATATTGCTCGTACAGGCACCTACGGGAACTGGGTTGTCTGGCGTGGATTTCAAGTCAACGGAGATCCCAAACCTGCAGTGGAAGCAACTAAAAAACTTTTTCGTGCTTATCCTTTGGCAAGTAAAGACAATCCGCCCAAAATGAAATTTTCCAATGCTTCCGGGATTGCCTTCAACACCCTTCATGCAATGGACTATCGATTTTTTGCAGAAGTGAATGCGGTTGTTCAATATGAGCCTGCCAATTCAATGGATCCGGAAACCCTCGGAGCGCTTGCATCCATCGGAATACAGAAAGGCAAACCCTTTGCACCAAACGCACGTATGAAAAAAATATTAGCGGAGGCTGCAAATGTTGGAACTGCGACCGCACGAGCCCTGACCTTCCGATATCCGAATAAAATTCAGCGATACTATCCAAACAGTGCATGGGGAACAGCCTTTGTTGGCGGGAGACATGACTTTCTTAACGGCGGGGCGCGGATCCTCAACGGACGCACTTTTATGCTTTTTTATGCCACAGGTATTACTCCAGCGATGGCGAGAAAAATGCCTGCAGGGGTCGGTTCACAATACGCAGCTGCCTTTGTTGATTCCCAGGATAAACCATTCGACGGTAGTAAGACTTATCGCCTGCATCTCCCTCCCAATATACCAGCAAAAGATTTTTGGTCGATTGTAGTTTACGATAATCAGACTCGTTCAATGCTTCAAAGCGATCAGCAGTTTCCAAGCCTTGGTAGTCAGAAGAAAGGTATCGTTGTAAACCCGGACTCTTCTGTAGACATCTACTTTGGTCCGAAGGCACCGAAAGGGAAGGAAAGCAATTGGATTCAAACCGTTCCCGGCAAAGGATGGAATACAATTCTTCGCCTCTATGGCCCACTGGAATCATGGTTCGATAAAACTTGGCAACCAAGCGAGATCGAATTGGTGAAGTAAAGGAATCTTTGTGAAGGTTACCTGGAGCATTCAGAATAATGTATAGAAATGTTTTTTAATTCGTCAGGCTACAGCACTGACCTACGAATTTCTCTCATCAGCAAATAAATCGGTGTTCATCTGTGTGAATCTGTGGTTCCTTTTGATTATGTTGTAGACCTGCGATGAGTTGCCCATCGTCCAGACGTAAAAAAACCGACTGCCAGAAATTCTGACGGCCGGTTTTTGTATTTTCAATCTTTAACCACAACGTGGTCAGACTGTATTTTGAATCGATCAAATTCAAACGCGTTTGTAATATTTGATCGCTTAAACCTGTTTAATCTGACTTAACTGTTTCAATGTCTGTATTTTATAATTCAGAACTGATAGAGAGAAGTAAATTGCGTAAGTGCTGCGATCTCGCATCCCCATGAGAAATCCTGTAAGAACAGGACTCTTCCGGGTGACACGTTTATTTTTAAACCTTCGTCGAATTTATTAAGCAATCTGCTTTTTACGACTAACGAGTGTCCGAATACGTTCAGCGAGCAAAGCTGCATCAAACGGTTTTCGGAAAGTTTCGTTGAACAATGTTCGGTCGAAACCGCTGGCATTGTCATCGTCACTTAACAAACCGACAAGAACGGTTTCGTTATATTCGCTATTCTTTTTCAGATTTTGTGCAATCATCAAAGCTTCGTTTCGTCCCATTGTGAAGTCAATGACAACACAGTCAGGATGAATGGATTCAGCTTGAATTCCTGCTTCAAAACCGCTAATGGCTGTTTCGATTTTAAAATCGTCTGCACCCATCATTTCGGCTAAGCCGGACTCGACCTGTGAATCGGCACCAACTAACAAGACTTTACCCATTGCTTCATCTTCCAATTCTCCGAGCGGCATGCCGTGCTCTTTGAGGAAGCGAATCAAATGTTCGCGGGGAATACGTCGATCCTGGGAACCAGGAATTCTGTAACCGCGAAGTCGTCCTGAATCAAACCACTTACTAACAGTTCGGGGTGCAACCTTACAGATCTTAGCTACTTGTCCAGTAGTGAAGATCGTCTTCATTGCGGGCTCTCCAATCAGATACTGTTCGCCATTTTGAAAAGGGGTTTTAAGCCCTTGTTCCCCCCCTTGCTGCGATGATCAGTCAAAATCCTCTGGGTCGACGACTTTTAAGATCAACACTGCCCTATTGGGGTTCGTTCCATTCTTGAGTAAGATTATTCAGGTAACAAATCACCCGAAAATCGATAGTCAAGATCTGGCAGAATAAACAGGGAAAATTCCTATAACAACGTGAATCCACATTAACAATACAACATTAACGTGGTTCGGGGAGTAGGAACGGAAATCGCACACGAGGCATCTTGCCCGTGTGATGGAAATACAGTCTCCGAATTGTCCATCCCCCCTTCGACGACATTTGTGTCTGTCACAAAAACTGCTTCCATGCAGTTGTTCTGGTTTAACCGCGTCGGTTATTCCAATACTGACCGTCTGACGTTTAATTTCGACCTGCACGGTGGTAAGACTTTAAGTTCTTTGTCCGGCTCCTCCGAAAGGAACGCTCTGAGGGATCAAACTTATCAAAATCAATATGCCAATTATTCGGATTGGTCATTTAAAAACACTGGTTCCAGTTGTCTATTACTCTTTATTATAAAAGAAGTTACGACGCGATTATTCTAACCAATGACAAATTATACAGCTTCTCAAAGATTATTTCTGGGGAAATTTCAATTTGAAATCCAGACTTATATGTATTCGCGCACGAACTATTGACATGATTTCAATTTAGAAAGAGTGAAGGCGATTTACACAAACTTAGGGTCCAAACAATCCTTCGAATGAACATGAACTCATCTCAATAACAGGATAAACTAACCCCGGACAACTCAGGCTGCCTTTTGGTTCGATGAAGAATCGTCTTCAAATTCTCCATGCTCGTTGACCTGATCAAAGCGAACAGACATTTTTTTGGAAACGCCAGACTGCTCCATTGTGACACCATAAAGAAGATCGCAAGTTGCCATCGAAGGTTTTTTATGAGTAATCATAATGAACTGGGTGTTTTTCTTGAATTCTTCAAGCATCGCAAGTAATCGTCCAACATTCGCTTCATCCAAAGCAGCATCGACTTCGTCAAGTAAACAATAAGTACTGGAACGACTCCGAAAAAGTGCAAGCAGAAGTGCAAATGCAGTCAATGTTTTTTCTCCACCACTCATTAATGAAATGCTTTTCAGCTCTTTGCCGGGAGGCCTTGCAACAATATCAATTCCACATTCCAGAACATCATCCATATCTTCCAGAACAATATCTCCGTTTCCACCACCAAAAGCTTTACGGAATAATTCCTGAAAATGGACCCGGATATTATCAAAGGTTTCAACAAAAAGTTTTTCACTCTCTGTATTAATCCTTCGTACAATCTCTTCGAGTGCGTTTTTGGCTTCCACCAAATCCTGCAATTGTGTGTTCAACTGGTTAAATCTTGACTCCAGTTCATCCAGATCACGAAGCGAATCGGAATTAATGCTTCCCATATGCTTCAGTTTTTTT
>JAJRVU010000485.1 GCA_024277145.1 Planctomycetota bacterium | reverse complement strand
TTATTCATGACATTGAGATAATTAAAAAGTTTATGTTTAAGATTTATTTTTGCAGAGCAGACAGGGTTCCAAATTTCAAATTGATTTTTGCTGCCTGTTCTACAAGGTGACTGATCGCATCTGCAGCGTAAGGTTGATTATCATGCAACAGTACAACATCACCTGCCTGAATGGGTTGTTGATTAAAATGATGAAGAACTTCTTCAAGATTGGCACAGGCAAAATCTTTCGGATCGTTATTCCATAAACAAATCGATTTCCCTGTTTTCCAGAGAACCATTAATTTACTCAGGCTTAACTTTCCTAATGGTGGGCGAAACAATTTGGAAGAATTTCCTGAAATTTCAACAATCAATTTTTCCGTTTCTTCAATTTCAACTAATAACTGCTTGGCACTAACTTCGCCTGGCGGTTTGTGAAAATAAGTGTGATGCCCTAGTACATGACCTTCATCAAGTATTCTTTTAACAATTTCACGGTTCTTATTTATTTTTTTACCAATGACAAAAAAAGTTGCTTGTATTCCTGCTTTTTTTAATGCATCAAGAACCCGGATTGTCTCTACAGGATCTGGACCATCATCAAAAGTCAGATATACCTTTTTTTCAGACACGGGCATGCTCAGGGTAAACCAGTTCTTTAAAAGGCCTGTTTCCTTCATCGATTTTAAGATTTTTCGAATAAACTTTTTAATCATTTTTATCACTCAGATTAAATATGACTAGAAACGGGAATTTTATTTAATTTCCCTGGTTGGTTTTTTTTCGAGATTTTTTCGTCAATCATGTTCTGAAGAATATTTTCAATCTCTCTTGCTGATTCATCCCAACTATAAGGAGTAAAGTTTCTCTCAGAATTGATTGAAGGATTATTGATTCTATGAATCATTGCTTCTGACAATTTATGGGCATCACCAACAGGAACCAGAATATCCTGTTTTTTATCTGCAATTTCAGAAATCCCTCCTATGTCAGTAGCGATAAATGATTTCCCACAAGATATCGTCTCAAGAAGCACATTAGGAATTCCTTCTGACAGACTTGGCAACACAACTGCATCAGAAGCTTGATACCAGGTTGCCAGTTCATGTTGTGATTTAGCTCCTTCCAGAATCACTTTTCCTTCAAGACCTAATTCCTGTATTTTCTTACTAAGTATTTTCTTATCTCCCCCACCACCAAGCAGGTGACAATAGAAAGAACAACATTCATCAGCGACCAGCCTGCATGCATCAACCAGATTTGCCAGCCCTTTGACTGAAGCTAATCGTCCCACATAAACAAAATGTTTTTTTTCAGCAGAGAGTTTCAGTTTTTTCAAAGCAATCTTCTGATCGCCAGGCTGAAACAGTTTATGGTTTACACCACGGTAGACCACGTGAACATTTTCAGATTGAATATTCAGTTCTTTAGTTTTATTCCTGATATTATGACTGACTGAAATCACTGCACCTGTCTGATTCAGGACATTTTTTATCGCTTCACATCGTTTTTTTTGTTTAGTCAGTAATAAAATATCGGTTCCCCCAACCATGACGGCAACAGGTCGATTTATTAACTCTCCAAGTCGCACAGCGACTTCTCCATCCGGGTGTGCCCAGTACGAAAGAATGACATCCGGCTTAAATTCTTTAACAGTCTTCAACAGGCTGTTTTTAAGAGATTTCCACATCATGATTCCATAATGGTGATCCAGTATTTTTGGTGTGTAATAATATCGGGGATACTCTGCTTTGATTCCATCCGTGTTAAATTCCTGATTACGATCAATAAATTGACCCGTTTTCAGAAAATGAGAAAATTCCAATTTCCAGGGAATTGGAGAAACCACATGCACATCATGCCTGTTTCCAATCGCTGATATCATCGACCGATTGAATGTTCCCTTCCCTTTTTGCAAGGGGCCGGGATATTCATTGCTGATAAAAAGAATTTTCATGATATTTTAATAAGCCAATTTTTAAGATTATATTGATTTGTTTTGAATGACACGGTCTTTGATTTTTCGCCGAAAGTTCTTCCAGGCACCGAGCCGGGATATTATTTTCTTGATTCCTGTTTTTATATAACTGTAAGAATGATATTTCATGTAACTTAAAGTTGATTTCCAACCGAGTGAAAGAATATAGAGCTGTTGACTTTGACTCACTTGATTGCCGAATAGTTTCTTGTATTCTGCATCACCCAGACCAAAATCGAGTACGTCAGGTTTTTTGTTTTCCAGTAAATCATTAACAAGAAGATGGAATAAAACGGTGCCAGGAGAGAGACGGGAATATTGCCGATCAAAACCGAGTTCATCCAGATAATAAGTTCCGTTGAATTGGGTGCCGATAATAAATGCAACCGGCTTTGAATCCTTCTTTAACAGGTAAGCTCTTAATGATCCTTGAAATGCCAAGTATTTCAAAAACTTTTTTTCTTCGTCATTATTATGAACCCGTAACCCCAGTTCTTGAGACTGCCATGTATTTAGTGAAACTATATTTGCTTGCTTAAGAAAATCAGCAATCTGTTCGGGTTCAGTAATGGGAATGAACTCAATGTCACCCATTTTTTTCATTTTTCGCCGAAGGGTATTCCGGGTTTTTGATTTAAATTTCCCCCAGTATTCTTCTGCTGATTCTGGAAATATCAACCAATGATGATCCTGTAACCCACTCGGGCTGATAGTCTTTAAACCAGAGAATTCAGGTTGTTTTCTGATTTGATTTAACGCCGAATCTGATTCCAGATCGTCTATCAGTAGGAAGTTTGCTCCTGTTTGATCTCTGTGATTCAGGATTGCCTGAAAGAGAATATTCTGAATCTCGATTGATTTATCGCCTGAAATCTGATTTCCAGCCAGACGATATCCTAATATGTTTTTCCGACTCTTCCATCCTTGCAGATGACTTGCACGAACAGATTTCGGAATGATCACTGCACAAGCAATCGGCTTTTTATTTTGATAAGCCAGAAACAGTATTGGCTTAAGAGTTCCCCATTGATCAGGGGAATTGAGATCCTGTAAAACAAAATCCGGGTTTTCCAGAATGGTGGAATGGCCATCCGCTTTTAACAAAGCAAGCCAATCGTGATAAACGTTTTGATTTTCTTTGGAAAAATTTTCGGTAAGATCATGCGCATCAATCCTGATGTCCTGATTAACAGGACTTTTCAGAGAAGACTTCAGTTGTTCCGTTTGAACATTTGACATAAATTTACCGGTTTTATTTTCTATAAAGACTGTTTAACAACTACACGATGCTTACCTGCTTTGGTGAGAGGAATATCTTCAACAATATCCAATTCCAGAACGACGGCATCGCCAATGCATTCACGAATCAATTTGATCAGAATATTTTGTTCATCTGTCCTGAAATCATCTGTCACAACAATTTTGAGATTAATTTTTTCGACACCTGCCTGATTCACTTGAAATCTTTTGATCGCTGGAAAATCTTTAATCAGATGAGGGAAAAACTCTCCGGGAATTTTTCTTCCATCCGGTGTATCAAGAATATCGAGCTGCCTGCCGATTACTTTTTTCAATAAAGGAAGTTTTCGTCCACAGGTACATTTTTCAAAACCAGCAACGGCTCTGTCACCAGTCACATAACGAACAAAAGGCATTGCATAATTATATAAATCCGTAATGACAATATTTCCTTCTTCACCGTTCGGGGTGGGGTTTCCATCATCATCAAGAATCTCGACATACAGGTTTTCCATACTGAGATGCAAACCAGAATGACGATCACATTCTGCACCAATCAACATGAATTCACGTGAGCCATATGTTTCAAACACCGGTGCCTGAAATACATTCTGGATCAATTCCCGTTGATGATCATATAATTTCTCTGCGCCGACAATAATGGATTTGGGTGGGATGACATCAAGCTGATTTTCCTGCACAAATCGGGCAAATTCGTAAACAGGATTTGTATAAGCGACAATCACCTCAGGGGCATATTTGTTCCATGTTTCAACATGTTCAAACATTTTTTCCGGAGTGAATTCAAAACAACTGATAATTTTATGATTATTAAAACGCTGGTGTAATTCCTGCTTCCAATGTTTCCATTTTGGTAGTTCTCCTACATGACTTCCCCATATATAAAGCTGTCTGGTACCGGGTGCTCCCCCTGCCCAACCATAGCCACGATGAGTCATGGCTGTCCGTCGTTCATGGCTTTCCATACTTAATTCAAAGCTTAAGGGTTCTCCACTTGACCCGCCGGTTGATTTTTGAATTCTTTGATATTTATTCTTTGACGAAATCGATTCTCTGTTTTGGGTAATCAGTTCGCGGGTTAATAATGGCCAATTGGAAAATTTTTGGAACGAACCGAGGTTTTTATGATCCAGTTTTTTGGATTTGAACAGTTCCTTATAATACGGACAGGTTTCGCCTGCATGATATATTAATTTCTGCAGGGCTTTGAATTGATGGACCTCAAGACCTTCCAGTGACCACCATTGGCTATCTTCTGCATGATCCCAATATTTCAGGGTTTGACGTCTTTTCAAACCTGTTTCAAATAGAGGAAGCAAATATTTTCGATAGATGTTTTCGTACATGATCAATCAATTCTTATTAAGTTTCAGCACAAATTACTTTTCTAGACATTCCTGATACAGCTGCTCGTAATCTTTGACCATCCGCCTGATATCAAAATGGGTTTCCACTCTTTTGCGACCATGCGTTCCCATTTCATCCCAGTTTTCCATCATCCCAATCATTTCAATCATTCCATTGGCCAATGCATCCGGGTCACTGGGAATGACTAATAACCCATTCATTTTGTCTTCAATAATTTCAGGAGTTCCGCCGACAGAAGTTGCTAACAAAGGTAATCCAACCGACATTGCTTCTAACAGGGTTAAAGAAATCCCTTCCGTAATAGAAGAAGAAACGAAGAAACCCGCTTTTTTCAATAATGCAGGAACGTCTTTACGTTCTCCGAGAAGTTCTACATGGTTTTGAAGTTCTAATTCTCCAACCATTTTTTCCAGTTTGTTTCTTTCTGCTCCATCACCAACAAGGATCAATTGAAAATCAGGAATCGCCTTTACTACTTTGGCTACTGCCTGTAACAAAGTTGGGAAGTCTTTTTCCGCTGATAAACGGGCAACACTGATTGCAATCGGTTTTAAAACAGGTCCGTGAAATTCAAAATCTTCGACATCAATTCCGTTCCAGATTTTTGTAATTCGACGAGAGCTGACGTGATCATTATCCCGAGTTAATCTTGCTGCATCTTCAGAAACAGCGACAATTCGATCGACAGCAAAGCTTGCAAGTCGATATTTGAATCGTGATTTCCAACCATGCCCGTGGCGCTGACCATGCCTTGTGTTGATTACTACTGGAACACCCGCCCAGCGAGCAGCCAGGCTTGCATAAATATGGGGATAGGTATTATGTGTGTGGACGACATCAATTTTCTGCTCTTTAAACAGGTTGGCCATTTCCCGAATCTGTTCGAATTTCCCCGAGGTATTTAAAAGGGAAACAGCATAGTTCAAATCTTTGAGTTCGTCTGCAAATCGTCCTGTTTCCTGCATAGCCAGATACTGTAAATCAAATTTATCATCATTATGATACCTTGCAAAATCAACCAGTAATCGTTCCAGTCCACCCGTGCACAATGTCAGGCTGACATGGCAAACACGCAGGTTCCCAGACGAACTAAACGTCGGTTTACTTTCCTCTGTTAAAATTGAAGCCATCAGGTTAATCCAAATATTTTATTTCAAATTGATTTATTAAAAACTTACTTTAGAACTGTTTAGGAATCGCATTTCTGATTTTTCGAGCAACATCGGTTATATAATATTTCAAACGAGGTCTTCTTAATTTGGCCCAGACAAGGGTTGCAGAATCAGTTGTCAGTTTTTGTTTATGATGGGAATCTCCCCCCAGAAAATCGTAGGCTGCCAATCCTCGTTTTCTGCATTCTTCCATGCAGTAATAATCTGTAACAACTCCCGGGCTTCTCTTGCTTTTTTCAACAACCTGCCCACCCTGATAAACCAATGCCCGGTTCCGATCCACAAATAACTGAACGCAACCAATCACTCCTTCTTCATCCGAGACTCTTAACAACCCAATTTTCCCCTCTTTTGTCCAAAGCTTGATCAGATCGCGATGAAATTCGGTAAACCTTGTGCTGGCATAAGAACCTGTTTCACCGGAAGCAGTCCATCGATCCTGATGCAATCGAATTAAATCAGCATAGATTGACTCAGCCTGCTCAATGGTTTCAGCCCATTCCGTTTTGATTTCACCATATTTTTTAAAGTTTTTACGAAGGTTTTTTCGTGTGGAATATCCAAACTGCGAGATTGTTTCTTCATCACCCGCTTTTGAAAAATCGTAATAATAACTGGCAACTTCCCGTTTTTGAAAATGGTCAGATGAATTCAGGAAATCGCTGATTGATTTTTCCGAAAAACCATCCAGGCAAAATTCATCCCAACTGGAATCCTCAAAGATATTTTCGAGAATTTCATTGATAAAATCAGATCGAAATTCCGGTTCAACAAGAATGTCATTGTATTCAACACAAACGCTTTCTGAATCTCTTTCTCCTGCGGTACCCAAGTGGAGTGAGCGAATTTTGAAGGGCCCTGTTTTATGTCCAACGCCTTCTGTTAACAGGCAAATTCCTTTAATTTCTTCATTTTTCTTTCCGATCAGAAAGCGGTACGGAACCACATCGCCATATGCTTCCAGCCATTTTTGCGTCCACTCACTGGAGCACATCAAGGGAACTGGTTGAAGCTTATTTTCAAGTTGCTTCCATTGTTTCATAATGGATGCAGTGTCAATGGAATGACGAACTTCCACCTGAAACTGTTCGGAGTTCCGTTCAGAATCATCACTTGAAATTGATTTCATTTTTGGATTTGTATCAACAGTAGTATTCATTTTCAGTCTTTAACTTTTTCAAAAACATTTCACGCTTTTACCAATAAACGAACAAGTTTATGGTTTGCTAGCCAGGTAATTCCAACAATGGCCATTCCTCCGAATGTAATCAGTGCCAGGCCAATCACTTTTTTATCGCCCGGATAATAGTTTTCAATCACAAGGCAATAAACGAACAATGCAACCAGAGGAAGAAATTGAGGAAAGACAACTGTTTTAATAAATTCAATCGGAGGAAATTCAATTTTTTTAAGTGCATACGGAGTCAGAATAATAAATTCAAAAACAATAACGGGAATCACAGTCCCAAGAGCCACTCCGATCAACTGGTAATAATGAAGTAGAATAATGGAAAGAATCAGATTGACGATGGCCTCAGCCATTCCAAGAAATGCAATAAAACGAATAATCCCCATGCCATAAAGAATGTGTTTAAGAATATCAACGGGGATTACCAATACATGTGCTCCTAGCAGAATCAGGAGAAGTACGTGACTTTCTTCATATCCTTTTTTCATCCAGAGATCTACAAAGTTACCTGCGAAAAACCATGATCCGATAAATGCAGAACAAACTAATAAAATGGAAAGCCCCACACCTTTTTTTACAAGACCTTTCAAGCCTTGAAAATCACCTTTTGTACTGAATTGGCTTGCACGAGGCATCACCACATATCCAATTTGTTTAATAGGCTGGATGCAGAAACTGCATAAACGTGAAGCGATGTAATAAGGAACGATTACATTTTTAGGAAAATATAGACCAATGATAATAACGTCTGTTGCATGAATTAAACGGTGTGAAATCACATCCAGAAATGCAAATCCGCTGAATCCTGCACACTCTTTGAAAATCTCTGTGTCCCAATACTTTAATCCAATCCTGAGTGAAGGGAGATTTTTAAATGCCAGATAGATAATGATAGACTGTTCGAAGATTGTCACCATCAGAAAAATGAATGATAAAGTAACAATGGGGGTTTCTTTGCTTAATAACAGATAAGTTAAACTCAATCGAATAATAAATGCACTCGCAGTCGTTAATTTAATGAGATCCATTCTCTGGGTTCCTGCAAGCACTCCACCAAAAACACTAGTGATCATTCCAATCGTCATGCTAATTCCAATCAACATGATTGCGGTAGCCACTTCCTGGTGAGTCAATTCACCTAAGTCAATAATATTAGGAGCCTGCCAGGCAAACAAACCTGCTCCCAGTAAAATGGCAAAACCCATAAAACAATAAACGACCATGACAACATTAACCGCTTTGTTCATGCGGTCGTCATCTTCCAATGTATTATATTTAGCAATATACCTACAGATGGTTTCACCAAAACCGAGATACATCAAACCTGAATAAGCAGCGATAGAATTGATAAATACCCACAATCCGTAATTGTCATCTCCAATGACAAGCAGGACATATCGCATCAGGTAGAATCCCACCGCCATACTGACAAGATGGCAGAACCATCCGGTGATCAAATTCCTTTTCAATGATATTTTATCAAACATGAAGTATTACTGACTTTTCTTTGTATTTAATTTGCTATTTTATTTCGTTGAATGAATTTCATAACGTCAATGACTATCTTGCAAGAATTTTCACGCCGATATACATACAACACAGCAGGCAAAAACTGGTTCCGATCAGTTTTTTGACCGTTGAACGATTCCAGTAAACCAGATATTGCGCAGGCTCAAGATGCTTGTTAACCAAAGTGATATAAGCTGCCCCCAGACCAATGACGAGATAAGTAATAGGGACATAACATCTGGATAATGACATCATTGACATCGCTGCAGCGACCAGCATTGCCGTGATATAGGGATGCATTCTTTTTAAATCTCGATGATACAATGGCAATTGAGGATCCAGCATTTTGTACAATGCAATCCCTGCAAAGAAAAAGCATCCAAAGAAAAGTGTCCCGCCGAAGAATCCCAATTCCACATAAGTATGAATAAAGGAATTATGTGCAACCAGACCTGCCATGTCTGAATATTCATTCATTCCAATTCCGAAAAACAGCTTGGGTGATTTTAATTCCTCTAACCCGTCTCGCCAAAGCAAAATTCTGTCATGTCCGGTATCATCAGAAAGATCAATACTTGCCTGCCTGCCTGCAATGGCTCCTGCAAGAATCACACCGCACACTCCCGCTGCAATTCCCACTTTTTTGCCATATCGAACAGTCGCAAAAATTAACATAGCAGCACCGACTGCCAGCAATCCACCACGTGATTTGGTGAAGATCAAACCAGTTCCCAGAAATCCAATCGGGAGTAACCAGAAAAACCGAAGGAAAGAGTGACTTTTTTCAGTCAGGAAATAAACACATAAAATTCCAGAGATGGCGATCAGCATTGCAAGGTCATTCGGGTCTTGAAAAATCCCCGTACCCCTCATCCTGAAGACACGATTCTCTGCACCAATATCATCAAATCCATCAAGAGAATCGAGATGGATAATAAATTGAAAATCGTGCCAGCCAACGTAATCAATAACACAAAGCGCAACCATCAATGAAGATGTGATTGCAACGATGGCCATTGTAAATTTCATTCTACCGGGGGAATTGACCAATGTTACCAGGAGACCATAAAAAACAAGTAGCTTCAGGTAGGCAACAAGAGATTCCTTCATGCCATAGAAGTAAAAATGCGTGAGATGAGAAAGGATCACTGCAAACCAGAGAAGCAAAATGCAATAGGTGATTGGCTGCCTTCGGAGTGAGCGAACGCGAAACTGCCATTGAAGACGTTTTATGCCTAACAGGACTGAGCCAAGAATGAGCCCTTCGTAAATCGGAAGGCCTAACAACTCAGGTATCATTTCAGCAGGACGAAGGAAAAGCGTTGTGATAACCAGCATAAAAAGCAGGTAAGCCATAAACGATTCCTCTAGATGAAGCTTGATTCGATTAATGTGAGCGAATTTCTGGTGGCGCGGACCTACCTGATCCGCCCAGAGCATTGGTGCTTTCTGCGCGGACTCCGTCCCCGTGGGTGACACTTTATTGACATCTCCGAAAGTCTTCATGTGTACCTGTTAAATCTTCACCTCAGTATGTTTTCCGGTACTGAAAATTTTGATTTCAACTCGAAAAACAGTAAATCAATATTGCCCGCAATTCTGCCGGTAACTGATATTTATCCCTTGAAAACAAAGATATCATTCAGCAATCGCAGGGGTCAGGGCCTGTGAATTGAGCGTGGCCTCATAAGAATTCAGGATTAAAACTGATATTCCAATGAGGGAAACCTCAACGTATAGAAAATATACAGCATGGAGGAAGACTGTGACGGGATTTGCTTTTTTATGTTGCGATATTGCATCATTAAAAAAAAAGATCAGTCCCATCTGGTACAACAGGACTAATCGTTAAGATTCATAAAGAGAATAAAATCTTATCTACTGGAGAATTATATTTTTTATGGAAAAGAAACCCGTCAGATTGTAAAGAAATCATCAAGTCTTAAAGAAATTATAAGACGATTACAATTTGTTATCATGGTCTCCGTGCCTCTGCGATCTCTGCGTGATATTTCTTATCTTTAAAAACTCAATATAATTATGCGAGGCTGCTTATACTTTAGATTTCTTTCATGACTTCTTCCGCAGCTTGAATTGTTTTCTCAATATCTGCATCAGAATGGGCAACGGAAACAAAATTGGCTTCAAACTGACTGCAAGGCAGATAACAGCCTCGGTCCAGCATCCCCTGAAAATATCGGGCGAATCGTTCCGTATTATTCTTTGAAGAAACAGTATAATTTGTGACCCGGTTTTCATTAAAAAATAAAGTAAACATGCTTCCTACACGGGCAATTTGATGAACGATCCCAGCATTCTCTGAAGCTGTTGATAGTCCTTCAACAAGTTTTTTTGCTTTTTCTTCTAATGCAGGATACGGATTTGTCTCTTTTAAGGTTTTCAAAGTGGCTAAGCCGCAAGCCATCGCAACGGGATTCCCGGAAAGTGTTCCCGCCTGATATACAGGACCAACTGGTGAAATGGTTTCCATGACATCTTTTCGACCTCCATAGGCACCCACCGGCATTCCCCCCCCCAGAATTTTTCCCAGAGTTGTCAGGTCCGGGCGAATTCCATAAAGCTCCTGTGCTCCACCATAGGCAACACGAAAGCCGGTCATCACTTCATCAAAAATCAGGAGGGCTCCCGCTTGCTGGCATTCTATCTGAACCGCTTTCAGGAAACCGGGTTCAGGAGGGACACAGCCCATATTGCCGACAACTGGTTCCAAAATTACGCAAGCAATCTGGTCCCCTTTGTTTGCAAACAATTCTTTCACAAGTTCTGCATCGTTGTATTCAAGAACAATTGTATCTGCGGTACAACCTTTTGGAATTCCCGGGCTTGACGGAGTTCCCAACGTCAATGCACCGCTACCCGCCTGAACCAGTAAGCTGTCGACATGACCGTGATAGCAACCTGCAAATTTCACAATTAAATCTCGTCCGGTAAAACCCCGGGCAAGACGGATCGCGCTCATTGTCGCTTCCGTTCCGGAATTCACCATACGAACCAGATCAATTGAAGGGATCGCATTTTTCACTTCTTCAGCAAGAAGGGTTTCCAATTCTGTCGGGGCACCAAAGCTGGTTCCTTTTTGAATGATTTTTTCAAGAGCTTCCTGAACAGCAGGATATTGATGTCCAAGGATATGCGGCCCCCATGAACCGATATAATCAATCAGTTGATTGCCATCGATATCATAAAGATAGGCCCCTTCACCTCGATCAACAATCAAAGGCGACCCTCCCACAGCACCAAATGCCCGGGCAGGACTATTCACTCCACCTGGAATCGATTTCCGGGCTCGTTCAAAATGTTTGATGCTTTTTTCACGGTTAATAGGTGCCATGGACTGATCCTGTTTCCTCTGTTATCTGTAATTCGTAGATCCGAAAAGATATTGCACACAAACAATATAGATCAGCTTGGGCAATCCCTTCGGCTTGAAATTCTGGTTAAGAATAACGCCAAAAGTCTATATTACAGAATTAAGGGCCGGGACTCCACCATGCAGCAGGAAGAGTGCGGAAGACAAACGGATTTCCAATATTATGTGACAACCATATCAGACCTGAAAATGAAACAGAGATCACTTTGATGGATTGAGTAAATTAGGTTTACCCTGTTTCAACCTTAGCGGAACGGTTATTACCGGGTAGCGAGGGTCGGTTGTAGTAATTCGAAGTAGAAGCCGGGAATTGCTTTTGAGCCCTTTCGGATTAATCTTCAGATTGACCATCCCTGCAATGCTTTCCCGTTCGAGTTTTATTTCTTCCAGTTGATCAGAAACGCTCGTTTTTTTCGATTGTCCGCCAGCTTGTACAACTTTTTTTGGTTTTTCTCCCGGTCGATATTCCACAGTAGAAACGTTATTAATTTTTTCCTGATTGATATTTGCTTCTGCTGTTTCGTAAAGATTATCGATTTCTTCCGGTTTGAGTATTTCCATTTTCAGGAGAGACTCTGGTACAAGAAATTCTTTTCCATTCTTAAACGAGATACATTTCACATCCTTGATTTCCAATTCCTCACCCTTGCGGTAGTCCAGAATTTTAATTTTTTTCTCCAGAATTTCATCTCCAGATATCGTTGCTTGAAACGCCAGGGGACGGACCTTCACCATTTTTTCAGGCAACCTGAATTTGAATGTCAATTCTGTTGAACGGGGTTGGGAGTCTTCATATTCGAGATCAATCGTGTATTCTTTTTCACCGGGACTTGAGTTAGGCGTGCTGACTCGGACTTCAAAGTACCCCTGCTCGCCTGGCTCGTAAGTTTTTTTGGACATCCTTGGATTCAGGCACCCACAGCTGGCAGTCAGATCGGTAATCTTTACAGTCTTATCTGACGTATTTGTGAATCTAAAACGTGCAAGAATAACCGATTTCAATTCCACTGTTCTAAGATTCACAGAATATTGCTGAAATGTCAGCGCGGGACGTTCCACCTGATCTTTTACAACAGTTGACTTCGATTCAACAGAATGAAATCCCATTGAAAACAGAAAAGGCAAACAGGCACAAATTGTAATAGGCCAGCCTGCACGATATTTGCTTGAAAAGACATTTCCGGTTTTATTTTTAGGTGATGGACCACTCATTTTTGCATCCCTGCAGGGTTCATGAAAGAACCCGTGATTATTGAACGTATTAGAAGAATCGCCTTTTAGCAAAAAAGACGATTTGTGACAATATGTGTCAATTCCAGGTTTCAAAATCACTTAATTTACAGGGATAAACAAATTCCTGTTCGATATCCGTTAGATTTCATTCTCCGTAGGGACAACAAACGGTTTTCGATACTCTCGTGTTAATAATGAATTGGCCTGAGCAGCTAAAGGTCCGACAAAGTTTTCTTTGTTCGGATTAAGATACAAGGCTGGGCCCATCGTTAATAAATCTTTCTTCACATCAACCTTGTTATCAGAAAGATAGTCCAGCATTCGATCCAGAGATTCAATTGCGTGAGGAACATTTTTCACTTTTTCACGAATCTTTTCTGCAGGCATTTTTTCGCCTAGTTTGTAGGAGATATTCCCAAGATGGCAAAGAG
>JAJRVU010000484.1 GCA_024277145.1 Planctomycetota bacterium | reverse complement strand
ATGATTCAACAGTTGACCGCACAACCAATGGCAAAGGAAAAGTGAATTCATTGACATTAAAAGAACTGAGGTCTCTTGATGCAGGTTCCTTCTTTTCAAAAATATATCAGGATGAAAAAATTCCGACTTTTCAGGAAGCATTGGAACTCACAAAAGGCAAAGCGTTCCTGATGCTTGACCTGAAATTAAACGGGGATGATTACAATCAAAAAGTTGTAGCGGAAGTTCTGGAATATGGAGATCCGAAACAGATGATCCTGGGAGTCAGAAACCTTGATCAGGTTAAACAGTTTCAGGAATTACTGCCCGGTTCCTTGCAGTTAGGTTTGATACCCAGTCCAAAATCAATTGATGACTTCTGCAAAGCCGGCGTTGATGTCATTCGTCTCTGGGAGAGGCAATTGATTGACCCATCACTGGCTAAAAAAATTCACAAGCACAAGAAGAAAGTGCATATTAATGTTTCTGACAATTCGGTTGCAAATATTATGCAAATGCTTATTCAAAATCAGCCTTCGTATTTATTGAGTGACGATACTCGCAAATTACGAATGACGCTCGATAAAATTAGTTCGCTGGAAAATGAAATGCAAGTTATAGGCAGCCATGTTGAATCAGGTTCCAGTACAAAAATCTTTCCGTGGATTTCTAAAAAGGGTGAACTGAGTTTTCTGAATCGGGAATACAAAATGGAGCATATTTCTGAAGAATTCAGTAACCAACCCCGGTTTCTTTTTAATGGTGGTGAAGGAAATCGAATTAAACTTCAGTTTCTGAAGCCGACGGTTCTTTTTGCTGCATTACAGTATAATGATTCAGGGAGTTGGAATTTTCCGGATGGAAAGTCACCTGGAGATTTCGGCTGGCATTTGCTGAAAAACAGAAAATATTTCGGGACAAGCAATATTAATGTAGGGAAGAAACCCCATTCCGCTTCTGTTTATTATCGTGAATTTCGCAAAGATGACCTTCTTGAAAACATGCCTGCATGGTGGGTTTGTCTTGCTGTGATGCCGACTGATCAAGCCAAAGCTGTTCCCGGATTTCAGGCAGGGTTATATTACACCCCACCCAAAGTCATTCCGTATTATTCGTATGAAAAATGGTCTGTCCAGAATGGCGATTTTGAATTACCGATCTTTGAAAATAAACAACAGTTTTCAAATTGGCAGGAAAAAACACGATCCAAATTCATCAAAGATATGCTATTCCAGTATGAAGGCAAACCGGAAATCGTTGCTGTCGGCTCCCCTGTTCTTAAGGAAAAATATCTGCAACAGGAATTTCATGTTTCTATAGATGGGAAAAGATTGTTTCGTTTTTTCCGGTTAGAATCGCATAACAAGACAGTTAAAAATGAAGATTCTAAATCTCCTGCGATTGTCTGTTTTATGGGGCATGGAAAAATCAAACAGGTGCTTGAAGAAAGCAAAAGCTATCAGCATGCTTGTGCTGCTCGATTTGCAGAAAAGGGATATCTTGTTTATGCAATGGAAAATGCAGGCATGGAGCCGGACAAAAATAATCACCTGGAAATTGACCGACTTCTTAAACTGAATGGCTTAAGTTGGTACAGCCTTCTTTTTGCTCACCAAAAAATATTGCTGGATCATGTTTTTTCCGACCCTGCTGTTGATATATCAAAAGTTGGAGCAGCGGGCGTTTCAACAGGCGGGTTGTTGGCGTTATCAGCTTCCGTGATTGAACCGAGGGTTTCAGCCACTTCCGTTCAGGGAATATTTGGAAGCATGAGAATCAGTTTTATTCAGGATCGCAAAAGGCATTGCCCATGCGGAGCCATTCCCAATTTGATCCCGAAATACGACTTACCCATCTTGGCTTTGCTTGTCACTCCGCGAGCCATGCATGTCAGCAATGCCACAAAAGATGGTTTCAGTCCTGCAGAAGCGAAACGATGTTTGAATATCATCTCGCCAATCTACCAACAAGCAGGGGGTAAAGAACCTTTCTTTACCAGTCCAACCGGGCATCATGAATTCGCTGTTAAAGAAGCCTTTGAATTTTTCGATCAGAAATTGATGAAGAAATAATCAATATGTGAAGACCAACGGTCATGTACTATCTGGAAATAGTTCCATAATTTTTACAAAACGATAATTAAATATCTTTTCCAGATCAGGACGAATTAACAGGGAATGCAGCAAAAACGAAAACGGAACGTCATAATCAACGATATCAATGATATGAGTTCCCCCTTCATAATCTTTAAATATGTGTTCATGATGCCAATGTTTGTAGGGACCTTTCACCTGCTCATCAACAAATCTGGACTCAGGTTCCCAAATAGTGATTTTGCTTTGCCAGCGTATGGGCAGCCCATGAACTTTTAGTTTATAGTCAATGAGTGTTCCCGCTTTCATTTCAATCGGTTTTGGAGTGATCACCGAAAACTTGACTGAAGGTGGAGTGATTTTTTCAAGCTGATGTGCATCCGAGAAAAATGCAAAGACTTCGGACCTCGGTTGAGAAACCATGATATCTGATCGGAGCTGAAAGCCTGTTTCAGTTTTATTAATAAACATTTATCCTGAGTCTCTTTCCGTTTCTGAGAATGATAAACGCTCAGAATTTTAATAAAGAATCAATTGAGTCGATTTTGTTATTACTTTTTCTTATTTTGAGAGATGGCTGCTTGTGTGATTTTTTCACCTATCAATGTGATTTTCAAATCACGTAAACGTTTTTCATTCAGCCAATACGGGCTGGTGATTTCTTTGAAGGCATGAATCGCAGCTTGAATTCCTTCTGCCCAGGCAACAGGGATCAATTTAATATCACCGTGAACATCACCCACAGCAAAAAGTCCTTTTCGACTGGTTTCGTAATATGGATCAATCGCAATACTCCCATCATCATTCAGTCGTACATCAAGCTTTTCGAAAGTCTCTTTTGCAGAAAGAAAACCTACTTGAACAATAATTTGCGAACAGAGTAATTCATTTCCAGTAGATAATTTGAGTAAAATATGATCCCCTGAAAATTCCGCACTCGAGATTTCTGTCGATAGATGAATCTCTCCTCCCAATTCTTTGATTCGGGAAATAGTAGCCGCCTGCCCACGAGGATTTTCTCCCCGATATATCAGGGAAACTTTTCCCCTTCTTTGTAACACCATGACGGCTGCATCCAGCGCAGAATCTCCTCCACCAATGACTGCTACCGTGCACTCTTCATAATCCCCGATTTTTGGGATTTTGTAATAAACGTTTTTCGATTCCAGTTGATCAAGAACCGGCAGCTTCCGAGGATAATGTAAAAGCCCGCACGCTAAAATGACTTTCCTGCAAAGGAAACTTCCTTCGGATGTGAAAACTTTTTTCAAATTTTCGTCATTCGCAGTTTGGTCCGTTTCTTCAATGGAAACGAGTTCCTCATTAAATCGGAATTGGACAAGGGCCTCCACTGCTTGGCGATAGGTTCGTTCGGAAAGTTCTTCACCAGTGATTCCATCTGGAAAGCCGGGGATATCAACAATTTTTTTCTCAGCATACAGAAACTGTGGTTGCCCGCCTGGCTTGTCTTTCGCTTCAATCACCAGCGTGGTCAAACCACGGTGAGCAGTCGTCAGGCTGGCTGCAAGACCTCCCGGACCAGCGCCAATAATCACAACATCCCAATATGGAAGGTTCTGAAAGTCAATTTCATCAGAAAGTTCGGTCACTTTAAAATCTGCCATCGTTTCACCTTTAATTCTGTGAAGAGCAATCCTGTGAAGAAGTCCGTGCCAGGAGAGTTACCTTATCTGCAATAATAAAAGGCATTCTTCAACAGGCAATCTGAATAGTTCAGGATTTCTCGTTTTTATTGAAAGTGGCAAGAAGTTTTCCTGAAAAACGGAAAAGGGGTTTTTGAAGTGGTCCATCAGAACAGATTTTCGACACTGCTCCAAATCAGGTTAAAAACAACCACGTAGGCGTTTGACCAAGTTTCTGTTCGAATGAATTCAGGGGTGAGATTCGGATCACCTATAAAGGGCCGCAATATCCAACCTGCTTGAATTCCGACAAACGAATAAAGAATAATCCAGATCCATTTTGTCCAAAGATGAGTTTGGTTTTTCCGGATTAATGGTTGGTAAGAACGTTTCAGAAAAAAATGCCCCGTGAAACTGGAGATCCCAAACAGGAAGCCATTAAAAAGAATCGCATTTCCATAATGATCAAAAGATTGGTACCAGAAAATTGTATAGGGGGCTAAGGAAGCAAGTACGACAGCAAACCCTGCTTGTGCTTCCAGTAATCCTTTCAAGACAATTTTGAAGTCAGAATGTAAACCCAGCAGTAGGTTAATCACATAGAAAGACGGAATACTGATTCCGAATGTAAAAAGCAGAAGGATGGGCATTTTAATTGCAGAAAAAAGAATTTGCCATTTCTGTTCGCCGGACCAGCCTCCGTAACTCCCCATGACTGCGCCATAACAGCTACCAAAGAGAATGATAATTATAAGATAGGTTTTTATTGAGAATATATTGCGACGATTTATATCACTGAGAATCTGATTGATCAGTTCAAGTTGAAATTTTATTTTTAACTTAACCAGATTCATATTCCAAACACTTTTCAGGCTACTCTGTTATGATCGAAAAGATTTATTCCTAAATTGTAAAAATTTAGAATCCTAATAAATTAAGAAAAGTTTGATAGACCGCTTCAAAGAAATTGGAATTTCTCTCTCGGAACCAGGTAAAAGGTTGATCGGGATTTCCAATAAAAGGTCTTAAAATCCAGCCCATTTGACCACCAACTAACCCAAAAACGATAATCCAGCATTGAAAAACAGCTTTCACATGACCCCTGAGTAAATGTGAATCCAAATTCTCCAGTGGGCCATTGGTTTCTTCCGTTTCCGCTGTTTTTATTTTTTCTGAAACGGAATCCAAAAACTGTTTTTCCTGCATCACATTCATGCGGTGTAATGTCTGAAGGACAAACTTCATGCCTAACAGTCCTGCAGTTGCAAAAACAAAAACATTAAACAAAACCATAAAGGGATAGTTGGTCGTCGATAAAGAGAAGAAGGCAACAATTAGTCCTAAAGCAGAAAGCATGGAAATGGTTACTCCGAAAGAAGCAACGAGTAAATGCAAAACATCTTTTAAATAAAACCGGGAACCGACCAAAGCATTAAAAACGTACAATGAGGGGAATGTAATTAATAATGTTAAATAGAAAAGAGCAGGAACCTTGACTGCAGAAGCAATCATTTGCATGGGGACTGCTCCATCTTCACGAAAGAGTGCAAATACCCCGACACACAAACCATGAAACGCAGCCAGGAAGATGGTGACTAAAATGATTCCTTTTAAAGGGATCTGGATTTTCCCTTCCTTTAAAGACTCCTTTTTTGTTGCTTCACCGCGTAATATTTGATCCAAAGATTTAAACCATTGCATCATGATATTTTTCCCATCTTTAAATAATGAAACAGGCTGGATTACTTTCTTTACGGGAAGATTCATTTTTCTGTTGGAATTATTTTAGCAGATATAAGAAAAAATAATTTATCCCAAACATTCCTTCTTAAAGTTGATTTTGAATCAATCATGATTTCTTTATGATCAAACTTCGCGCGCTGACTAAATTTCGTGATCAATTTTTATATGAAGCCTGAAGATAAATCCGTCGATAACGATTAGGTAAGGTTCGCGGAATATGCCAGATATACCAACTGGTTCTGGTGCCAGCAAATATTGTTAATTCATTACTGTGATTGATGTTATAGATGTATTGAAGGGGTGATTATCACCCTTTTTATTTCTGGAAAAGACTCGTGCAATTCAAATTGATTCCTGTTTTTATTCTCGTAATCAGTGCATTTTCCTGCATGGGATGTGTGCACCAACGGGAGCATGATACCCGGAGATTCTGGGCGGATTGGAATACGTT
>JAJRVU010000483.1 GCA_024277145.1 Planctomycetota bacterium | reverse complement strand
TCAAAAGGGCAATTTTATCAAGCCTTGATCAGATTGTTCCTGAAGAACAGCGGGACCCTGAATTAAAAGAACAAAACAGCATTAAAGAGAAAATCGAAATATGGGCAAAATGGAATCAATCACCTGAAAACCGCAATCTCACCATGAAATCCGTCCCTGTTCGATGAAATACCGATTCGATGAATTCAGGTTAAGGAAGGTGAGATCATGTTCAGTTCTGTTTATTCCTTCTGCTATTTTTCTTATAATAAAAACAATTGAGTTCCATAAGCATTTTATAATCTAGTCTGATTCATAATTAGGATAAAAGAGTTATGTCTGATTCCCAGGAAGACTTCCAGCTTGAGTGGCATGGAAATACCGTTGTAATATTACCTGCAAGCAATGTTGAAGCAATGCGGTGGGATTTAATCGAACAGGCAGCAGAGATTGTTATGGAGCCACTCCAGGAGCAGGCTGTTCCGATGGTGGTTTTTGACCTGAGCGATGTCAACTATTTTGGTTCCGTTTTTCTTGCCCTTCTTTTGCGTTGTCACAAATTTGTGAAAAGCAAAGGTGGCGAACTGGTGCTTTGTGGAGCCAGCCAGATGGCAGGAGAGTTATTGCGAGTGACTGCGCTCGACACCCTGTGGGCCATTTATGATTCACGAGATGAAGCACTTGATGCTCTTGGCTCCTGATTCATTTCTAAAAAGATGAGTCTATTGGTTACACATCAGATGGTAATACATCAGTACGCCCTCGAACCATTGATGCAGAGATGTTATCGAATCAGATCGATAACGATATTAAGCTAACGACTACTCCGTCGCAAACTATTATTCCGTCGCAAACTATTCCTCGTCTCTGTATAAATGTCACCCAGACCTGTTAAACTTGCACGCCAGCGAACGTGCCATTTGTAAATTGATACATGACATTTAAAAGCTCAACAGAGCACTCCTTTGATTGAAAGAAAAATATGGCCGCTAAGAAACGTCATCATGCGTTACCGAATGTCTCCGAATCTGAAGTGATGCCTACGGAACATTCGTCTGTCCTGATGCAGCATTCTACCTTGATTGATGAAATTAAAGAGACTGCAGACAAGTTAGGGAGAGATCAGGCAACCCGAGGAGATTTAAAAATTCTCAGCCGGGCTTTAAAAGAGCTTCGGTATGCTTTTAAAGTTTTCACCCCTTATCGTCGTCAGAGGAAAATTACTGTTTTTGGATCCGCCCGAACAAGCCCGGATCACCCATCCTATATTCAAGCTGTTGATTTTGGTAAACGGATGGCAGAGGAAGGCTGGATGATTCTGACCGGTGCAGGGGGTGGCATCATGGAAGCTGCTCATGTCGGAGCGGGCAGAGAAATGTCCATGGGCGTGAATATCATGCTCCCGTTTGAACAGGAAGCAAATCCTGTTATTGCTGGCGACGATAAACTTGTGCACCTTAAATACTTTTTCACTCGAAAACTCCTGTTCGTGAAGGAAGTTCATGGTGTTGTTGTCTGTGCGGGTGGATTTGGAACAATGGATGAATGTTTTGAAATCATGACTCTCGTTCAAACAGGCAAGCGAGATTTGATGCCTATTGTTCTGCTGGATGAACCGGGAGGAACCTATTGGAATTCCTGGCTGGAATTCGTCAAAAAAGAACTCCTGGGAAATAAGTTGATTGCTGAAGAAGATCTCTCACTCATCAAGGTAACAGATAGTGTTGATGTTGCAATTGAAGAAATTATGAAATTCTACAGCGTTTACAACAGCATGAGATACGTTAATGAAAAACTGATACTCAGGCTTCATACTGAACCATCGGATGAATTCATTGCACTGTTGAATAAAGATTTTTCTGATATTCTTGTTTCAGGGAAAATTAGTAAAACGGTCGCTCATCGCTATGAAGCAGATGATGATCACTTACTGAACCTGCCACGCCTTTCATTCCGATTTAACCGAAGAAGTATCGGCCGGTTAAGAGAAATGATTGATGTCATTAACGAACAGGTTCCACTGGATTAAGTGTTCATTGTAATCAGCGAAGCTCTCAAACAAAATTATATAAGATCAGTTATTTTTCACCTGACATAACTTCTGCAATGTTCAACAGGTGATCCCTGATACTTCGATAAGCATTGAGCGATGAATTATAAGTCAGGTTAATGCCGGGCTCCATTCGTTCTTTTGAGAGTTCTTCCAGATGTTTTCTGCGTGATTCTTTCACGGAATGTTTAATCTCGGACCCGAATGAATTTGCTTTTGCCATAACATCTGATTGTTTGGATTCCAGACCATCGATGATTAGATCAACATATGCATTAACCTTGTCATGCAAAGCCATCAGGCGGTCCATATGTTCCTGGTCGAGCTTGAAGCCCTGATTCCTCAGTTTCAAATGGAATTTCAAAATACTGGCAATGGCATCACTGATAGATTCCAGTTCATCTGAAATTCTTAAATGCCCACGCCCTTCATCAATAATATCATGGGGTACACTCGCAGAAAGCAAGTGTGTCATGAAATGAACAACTTCATCCTGAATGTTGTCGAGAACTTCTTCGCGGTGAAACAGTTTTTTAACGAGTTCTTCGTCAGGTTCTTCTTGGGCTAATAAATCTTTCAACCAATGCATCATTTTTCCGCAACCGTCTGCCATCCGCCTGACTTCATATTGAGATTGTTCAATGGCAATGACTGGTGTTTCCAGAATACGGATATCCAGACTGGTCAAATGTGGTTTTTCTTTTATTTTCGGTTCAGGAACCCATTTTAAAAGCAGTGCGGAGAAGAGTCCTGCAAATGGAAGGAGAAAAAGAGTATTGGCCACGTTGAAAATCGTGTGCGTTGCTGCAATAGCAAGTTTTCTTCCCCTGTATTCAATAGTGCATTGCTTAAAACCAGCAGGCAGTTTTTCTTCAGGTTTAAGGACCATAAATCCTTCCGGAAGAGCTTCACCTGGTTTTAATGTTGTGATAACTTCTGCAGGTTTAACAGATTGGTTAATGACAGTTCGGGTTTCAAGATCAGCATTAACCACCCAGGGAACAAATTGAATGTATACAAAGAATACGGCCGATATCCACATCACTCCGACCATATTAAACAGGACATGAAAATAGGCAGCTCTTCGGGCATTCGTGGTCGCCCCTATCGATGCAAGGAAAGCGGTGATCGTTGTTCCAATATTTTCCCCCAGAACAAGCGCAGCTGCAGTGGGATAACTGATTGCACCTACCTCTGCTAATGAAATGGTGATTCCCAATGTTGCAGAAGAAGATTGGACAAGCATGGTTAAGAAACAACCAACCATCATGCAAGAAGCCATCCCCATAAAACCTGTTGCTTGTACCATTTGGAACAAGCCATCAAACCGAGGATCATCCTTGATAACTGCACATCCACCTTTCATGATTTCCAGGCCAAAGAAAACCATGCCAATGCCCATGAATGCCATGCCAATATATCGTCGTTTTTCATGGCCTGAAAAAAGGTAGAGTAAAGCAGAGGCTCCCATGATGGGTAAGCCAAATTTTCCAATTTTAAGAACGAGAAGCCATCCAGTGATTGTGGTTCCAACATTGGCCCCCATTATCACGCCGATGGCCTGGGCAAGATTCATCAGGCCACCATTGACAAACCCAACAACCATGACTGTTGTCACAGAACTGGATTGAACGATGACTGTCATCATTGTCCCTGCAAGGACTGCCATATATCGATTGTCGGTGACCGTGCTGATGATTCGCCTCAAGCCGGTTCCTGCAATCGCTTGTGCTCCTTCAGACATATACTTCATGCCTAGAAGAAAAATGCCTAAACCGCCGACTAATTTGAACAGGATTTCTATACCCATAATTGATAGTCTCTTTTTGTTAAAATTGAGTGATAATATTTTAAAAAAATAGGCTGGGACTTATGCCAGACAAGATAACAATCCAAAAATATTTATCTACGCTCAGGCAATGAATCATCAAAAATAATGAAAGAGAATTTATAAGAGGCCTTATATTGCGAAATAAGGAAAATAATGCAGCAAAATAGACTATTTCGTGCGTTTTTAGCATTCTTCTTACAGAAATAAAGTTTTCTGAGAAGGGAATAGACCGGAACATAGGTCCACTGCGTTTTTGGAGTGACAGCTTGATCGTTTTTATCCAACTGATAAAAGAATGAGATAAGAGTAAGATGTAACGGGAATCTATTTAAAAGGATCAACAAAAAAATCCTTCAAAACATATTTACGAAAATTACATCATGAAACACCAGCTAACCCGTCTTTGCTTTGTATCATTCTTGCTTTCAGCATTTACTTTGAATTCGAGTATCTTTGCTGAAGACAAATCAGCTCCTTTCCGGTTCCATCACTCAAAAGGAAAAATTGAAATTTATGCTGGCAAACAGGCTATCGCAACATACGAGTATCAAAACAGAAAAACGACGCGTCCTTATTTTGCCCATGTGAGAACGTTGCAAGGAACACAAGTCACTCGACATCATCCCCCTTCGCCTGAAGATCCACAGGATCACGCTGATTTGCATCCGGGAATATTTCTGGCATTTGGTGATATCAGTGGGAATGATTATTGGCGACTCAAATCAAAAGTTAAACATGTTGGCTTTGTTAAAACAGCCCGAAAGAATTCGTTTGCAGTCCGGAATTTTTATTTGTCCGAAACAGGTGAATCAACCATTTGTACAGAAGTATGTCATTATCAATTCATCAAAACAGTAAACGGATATCTGATTGACTGCCAAAGTACCTTCCAAAACAATCAAGGCGAATTCTATTTTGGTGATCAGGAGGAAATGGGACTGGGAGTTCGTGTTGCTTCGTTCATGAGAGAAAAAGGGGGCAATGGTCGGATTTTAAACAGTCAGGGGATTACCAGCGCAGGAAAAACATGGGGGCAGAAAGCGGACTGGTGTGATTACTCAGGAATGATTGACCAGAAACAAATTGGTGTGATGATCATGGCTTCACCGAAGAATTCAAGACCGACATGGTGGCATAATCGGAACTATGGTGTTTTTGTTGCCAACATGTTTGGCAGGAAGGCGATGAAGCAGGGAGAAGAAAGCAAGCTGATTATCAAACAGGGAGAACGATTTGAATTAAATTACGGAATCTATATTCACGAGTCAAATCCGTTATCTGAAAATGATCTCAAACAAACATACCGGGAATATGTAAGCAGAAAGTCCCAGTAAGGAATGTTAATTCAACTCTTAACTAAACTGTTCTCCAGATAAGAAGTCAGGCTATTCCGATTCCAGATCAAAATCGGTTCCTTCTTCTTCACCTGTTGGCACGAGATCAGGCTGTGCATTTTTTTCCTGTGAAATATGAGGGGCGTTGATCTTTGCATTTTCTTCAGGGGTAATAATTTTGGTAATATCTGCCTGCTCATCATGAATAGCAGTATTCGATAATGACATTGTGCCTGTGTCATCCAGTGCATTTTCGGAAACAACGCAGCCTAGTTTAAACTGCAGAGCAATCCCACCCACGGTGATAATATCCCCTCCCTTGATCTGCTTTTCCCGGGAGATTTTAAACCCATTGACGTAGGTTCCATTCTTGCTTCCCAGATCTCTTAACCGGATCGTATATCCATCCTGAATGATTGCACAGTGATGGCGCGAAACCAGGTTACGGGGTAACTGAAGTGAACAGTCAGGTTCACGTCCAATAATGAACTTTTCCACAGAGACAGAGATGACATCGCCTTCCTGTGGTCCATTTAAAAATTTCAACCCGTTTTTCATAAGCCCTTACCTCATATAACCAAATGCTAAGCCTGAATTGCCTCCTGGCAAACAGACAAACCCAAGCACTTATCTGATAAGGTCGATCGAATAATCCTATACAGATAAGGCAGAATTATAACAGCAAATTGAAATTAAACACTGACACATAAACAATCTGAATTGACTCAGATGTCCAAGGTTAATTTTGATTGATAATCTTTTTAGAACGTTTCTATAAATGGTATAGAAGGTTTAAGTGTTATCCCAACTATATATTCAGTACGCCACGTTCTACATTATTTCTAGACATTATCTAGTTGAATAACAATAAAAATAATTGCAGTAGTTTTGATTTGAGATAAGAAAATAAGAATTGAATGAAGACTCAAACTGATTCAGGAAAGAGATAAAATAAAATGAGATGAAATCCAGAATTCAGGAAATGTCTGTCGTAGTCGTTTTATAATTTTTAGTGCGATTAGAAAATATAAAATACATATAAGTGATCAAGTGATTCTAACGATGGGTACCACATTTATCTATATAAACTTCGCTGAATTTCTGAATTGAAGATGATCTGTTGGTGAAGGTTCCATAAATTCATACATGATTCCTTTATACCTCTTTCGACTGATTAAAGCCTAAAGCATCTCTCAAAAAGAGGCTTGAAGCGATAATTGTATTATTGTTCAACACTCACGTAAAACAACTACTAAACTTATAAACAGTACTGATTTTTTAGTCGATCAGGCATGCAAATTCCCGAAGTGCAGCATTCAGAACAGGTTGCGGACACGACCAGACCAGAAAAAACATCGCTTCCCGGACTGATTTCTCAGCTGGATGGCCCGATATATATCCAGCCCCTTTACTGGCTGCAAGATAAGCCTGGGAAGATCGTAAAACGAGTGAATTCGCTTCTTTACGGACTGATTCCGCATTGAGACTTGGCTTATTTTCCTGCTTACCCTGAAGAAGGGAAAGCATATCTTCAAAAATTGCGTTAAATCCCTCGTTGAGGTTTTCATGGATCGGAACCAGATCATCCCTTTTGAGTGATTCTTTTTCGATATTGGAGATACACCCAGCAGCGACTCCCAGAGCCAGGGCAGACGTTGTTAACGAACCGGGTCCGCCACTGGTGGCCTTCATGACATTTTCCACTGGTCCTGCAACAACATTTTTATCCGGGATAAAAATCTGATTTAATTTAACTGGTCCCGTCATGGAGGAATTTAATGCCAGCATGGAAACAGGTTTTTCAGGTTCAATTCCTGCTGAATCTGTAGAGACAATGGAAAGCATTTGCTGACCGTCCGGTAACGTTGCCCAAATAAGAATATCATCAACACAACAAGCCCCGGTCACCCACGGAACAAACCCGTTATAAACATATCCTCCCTCGACGCGTTCTGCAGAAACAATCGGAGTTTTAAGATGTTGTCTGGAAGTTGTCAGATGAGAAATGCCGACGGTTGCTGTTCTTTCCCCGCGTGCATATTGAGGTAGTAAACGGGATTTGAGATCGGCGTTATCAGATTGGATAATTCTTTGACATGCCCCGTTTTGCTGAGTTAATACAAAAGTGGTTGTTAAACAGCCCATTGCAAGTCGTGTGTATCCCCATGTCATCTGGAGTGAAGAAAATTCCAGACCACCATATTCCTTTGGGATCAACCAGGATTGTACTGCAGAATTTTTAATCTCATTTAATTGTTTTGCAGGCCATTTGAATTGTTTGTCCAGTTCAACTGACATTGTAGAAAGTCGGTCGCAAACATTTTCAAATTCTTCTAAATCAAATTTCTCAGGGAATTCCAGATCGGGACGTTCAATCATTTTAAAACTCTATTTCCATTAATAATTATTAGCTGACTTATTTCGATTTTATTCTGAAATCCGGGAACTCACAAGCAGTGGGTTCCCGGGTGGAGTGAGAAATACGTGAAAACTTGGCATCCGAAGAAAATATTTACAATCAGGTTCTGCTTCTTTGAATTTTTTGCTTCCGATAAAAGACTGAATTTTAAAGAGATTTCATGTGTCGGGAAAAGAGTGAGTTCAAATTGTGTGAATTGAGTGGAATCGTCTTGAGTGTTTTTTAAGAAATTCAGAATTCCGTGCATCATTAATCCGCATAATCGGAAAAATTAATTTAATCAAAATGAGTTTGGACTAGGTAAGATTTGCGTGTCCAGCGTGCGATTTTCAAGCAATGAACTTGCCAAAGACGATTGTTATTTTACGGAGACTCGACGGATCGAACTTCCACAGTGGGCAAGAACCATGCTTGCCTCTGTAATTGCCGTTATGAAGTCATAGGGTCATCTCGCACGTTTCATGGACAGGAATCGTAAGACCTCATTTAAACTTCATTAGTCATTTTCAGAGCCTCCAGATTAAATTGTCAACCGCTTATGATGAATCGCCTAAATGCTATCCGTTTCGGAATCTGTTTAACTATCACTCTTGTGAGTTGCGCTCACGTTTCTGCGGACAATCCGAGAGAAACGCCAATAGTCCGCGCTGTCAAAAGAGCGAAGGCTTCCGTTGTTAATATCCACACCGAAAAGACCACCTACTCCGCAGACTCGCTTTTCAATTCTAAAAAGGATCGAAAAGTGAACGGAATGGGGACAGGGATTATTATTGATCCTCGTGGATATATTGTCACTAACTACCATGTTGTCAACGGTGTCAATCCAAAAGCATTGCGTGTCACACTATTTGATGGCAGTACATACTTTGCAAAAAAACTGGCTTCTGATCCGCGTCGTGATCTTGCACTGATCAAAATAGAATCGACGAAGGAACTTCAAGTGATGCCTTTGGGGACATCATCTGATTTAATGCTTGGTGAAACAGTCATCGCTGTTGGAAACGCGTATGGATATGAACATACCGTGACCTGTGGAATCGTCAGCTATCTATCAAGAGATGTTGAAGTCAACGAAAAACAGTCTTATGAAAACCTGATTCAAACAGACGCAAGTATTAACCCCGGCAACAGTGGCGGTCCATTACTTAACCTGAATGGTGAAGTTATTGGAATTAATGTTGCCATCCGCCAGGGAGCACAACGAATCGGTTTTGCAATCCCGATTGACAGTGCACGAGAAGTGATTGCTTCATTAATGAACCAGAAAATCACCCATACATTTCATGGTGTGATTGCCCATGATGTTAAGACAGCCACAATTAAGCAGATGATTGTTGACTCTAACAGGGCGAACAGTCCTGCAGCTTTGGCTGGATTTCAAAAAGGGGATATCATCCTCAAAGCCAATAATTATCAAATTCATGACCGGGCTGACTTCGAACGATCGCTGCTTGGTGTGAATGAAGGTGACAAGCTGACGATTGAAATTACCAGGAACAGCCAGAAAATGAGCCTGTTAATTTCCCTCAGTAAAAAACCAGACCATCTTGGAACCAGAACTCTTGCAAAGCAGCAAGTCAACAAAACCCGAAATATCCAGGTTCTGGATCAATCTGCATGGAGTACATTTGGTTTTAAATTGACTCCACTTCCTGCGTCTGAAAAAGCCCGATTGACAGGATTTCAATACCGAGGTGGATTGAAAGTATTGAAAATTCGCAACAACAGCCCTGCATCAAAATACGGAATTCAGGCAGGAGATATTCTTGTCGGACTTCATATATGGGAAACAACAAGTGGAGATGACATCAGTTATATTCTTAAACACCCACAACTGAAGTCTTTTAATCCCATGCGATTTCATGTCCACCGCGACGGACAAACTCTTTTTGGTCATCTTCGCCTGAATTTGAATGATCGTTTGGCCTTACGCAATGAATAAGATAGAATGATGAGAGAACGTTAATAGTAGCGTTCTCTTGTTATATCTGTTTTCTCATTTTCTAAAAGGCAATGAACAGTGACCATTCCGCGGAATGAGTTTGAGCTGATCGAAAGTATCAGAGAAAAGGCAAAATTCCATCCCGGTCTCCAACTTGGTATTGGTGATGACACGGCCATTTTTGGTTTTTCGCGAAATAAAAACAGCCTGATCACATGTGATATGCTTCTCGAAGGTGTGCATTTCACTCTTGATCAGACCTCTGCTTATTTGATTGGTCGGAAATCGCTTGCAGTTAATATCAGTGATATCGCAGCAATGGCAGGAACCCCCTTGATTGCAGTCATCAGCATCGCACTTCCCAAAACGCGAAATGATACTTTTGTTAAGGAACTTTATCGGGGAATTTTCGAACTGGCTGACGAGTTTGAAATCAGTATCGCAGGTGGGGATACCAACACTTGGGATGGCCCGACAGTCATCAACATCACGTTGGTAGGTCAGGAACATGACAAAGGTTCTGTTCTTCGTTCAGGAGCCCAGTCAGGAGACTGGATCATGACAACAGGTTCCTTTGGAAACAGCATTGCAGGCAGGCAATTTACCTTCCAGCCACGTGTTAAAGAAGCAAAGCTATTACATGAAGCTATCGGTCTGCATTCCATGATTGATGTGAGTGACGGACTTTCTGCGGATCTGTTTCATATACTGGAAGAAAGCAAAGTAGGGGCCATCCTGGAAGCTTCTGCGATTTCCATTCATGAAGATGTCAAAAGTAATAATTCCAGTAAAAGCCATCTGGAACAGGCATTGGGTGATGGAGAAGATTTTGAACTTCTATTTACCCTGTCAGCGAAAAATGGAAAGAAGCTGATCGAATCTCCACCGTTTGAAACAAAGCTGACCAAAATCGGTGAGGTTACTGAATCACCCGAAGCATTAATTAAAATGCCCGATGACAAAATTGTCCCGCTGCTTCGTCAGGGTTGGGAACATCTTTCGTGATGAGAATTCAGATATCGTGCCAATTCAGGAATTAGTCAAACTGATAATATTTTTTCAGGACCTGGATAAATAAAACTAAAGCAGTGCTTCCCATGGCGATCAGCATCAGGAAGAGAACCAGAGCACTTATCCCAGCAGTAAAACGTGGTCCCAGGCTCATGACAACTTTAGTTCTTAAGCTGGTGGTTGAATATTTGTTTCCGGTTTGAAGCGGTTCTTTATCCAAATTGTACGTAGCACTTGCCAGATTCCGGTAGTTTTTTCGGTTTTCAGTTTTCTGAGCATTCATTTGATAATCCTCACGAATAATTGAATTCACGTTTTGCTTTTAAGTCAACGTGACAAGAAATGAAGGTGATATAAAGGATCTCAAAAGCTGTTACATCAAGGCGCAATCCGCACTCAAAAGGATGCACTCTAAACTGTTCTCAGGTCGTCATAAAATTTACAAACTGAATTTTTTCTGTTTATCATTCAATCGATAACTGAATGCTCCCTAATGGGGAAATAATCGTGATAACCTGTAGGAACGAATTGAATGGAAAGGATTACCTGATTGGTAATCTTTAAGATGTGGTCAAACGGTTGATCTTTAAATGAAACTCGATCTAATTTTCGCTTGCTTGAACTGTGACCGGAATCCCGGAAAGAACTGCATTGCCTGAGGGAAGATCAATCAGTTGATCGTCTGCAAGGATATTACTGTTAATCCCTGCATGCTCTTTTGCGACAGACATTTGAATATCAGACTGATCATGCCCCCATCCATGAGGAATACTGACCACGCCCGGCGCAATATCTTCTGTGACAAGAGCAGTAATCTTAATTGAACCAACCCTGGAGGTAAGAGTTGCAACCTCGCCATCCTGAACATCATGTTTTTTGGCATCATCTGGATGAATTTGCATCACGCAGCGTGGTTTACCGGAAACGAGTCTGGGAATATTGTGCATCCAGGAATTATTGGATCGCAGGTCTCTTTTTCCAATCAGGACCAGATCACCCGAAGAATTATTCATCGATTTTTTAAGCCGCTCGATATCTTCAAGGATGAGTTTGGGAGCTAACTCAATTTTTCCGGATCGCGTTCGCAGCATTTCCGGAAGACGTGGTTTCATTGGCCCAAAATTGATTCCATGCGGGTTTTGTTTAAGTTTTTCAAGATTTAATCCTTCTTCATTCTTTCCGAACCCTTCACCATGCGGTCCTGTTCTCAGCATTAAATCGATCATTCGATCCGGACCGGAAGAAGGTTTGAGTTCCTCCAGAATTTCAGCTGCTTTTCGACCGTGTATTAGGGAATCTTCATTTTTTGCTTCACGTTGAATCAATTTTAACATGATATCATCGTCCATCTTCGAGGTATTGATATCTGTTCCCATACCGTAAAGTATTCCTGCGAGTGTCAGGATTGTTTCCCATTCATAATTCAGATCATCCGGTTTTTCAAACAGGGCAGGGGAATACCGGGCATGATTTTCGATAGCCAATTGTGAAAAAATTAAATCGTAATGAGAATTTTCCAGCGGAGACAATCCCGGCAGGATGACATCCGCATGCCTTGTTGTTTCGTTGAGATAAATATCGAGGCTGACCATGAAATCGAGTGATTTAATCGCTGCTTCAATTCTTTGGCTATTGGGATTACTGATAACCGGGTTTCCAGCCACGGTGATCATCGCTCGAATCTGTCCCTCTCCTTCGGTTTCAATTTCTTCACTCAGGCAGACAACAGGAAATTCGCCCATGATTTCTGGAAAGTTACGTACACGGGAACGGTAGCGTCCGACTTTGAAACCTCTTCCTTTTCCGGGAGCCCCTTTTGAATTCGGCGAACCATGTGCAGGGGTTGTGAACATGACTCCTCCTTCACAATCCATATTTCCCGTTAAAATGTGAATCACTTCAGGAAGCCAGCTTGCTAATGTTCCAAATTCCTGTGTGCAGGTTCCAATTCTTCCATAAATGACTGCGGAATCTGCATGGGCAAAATCTCTTGCGAGCTTGCGAATATTTTCAGGGGAGATCCCACATCGGTCTGCAACTATTTCGGGAGAGAACAATTTTGCAGCCTGCTTGACTTCTTCTAGTCCTTCAATTAAATCTTCGGAAATATTTAACTCCGTCAGATTTTCTTCTATCAACACATGAAGCATGGCAAAGAGTAGAAACGCATCTGACCCCGGCTGGATAAATTGATGTTCATCAGCTATTTTTGCAGTCTTTGTTTTATAAGGATCAATGACAATCACTTTGCCACCTCTTGCCTGTAATCTTTTCAACCGTTCTCCAAAATTGGGTGCAGTCATCATGCTGCCATTGGAGACAAGAGGATTCGCGCCAAGAATTAAAAGGTGAGAGCAACGATCAATGTCCGGAATAGGAATCGACATGCCATTGCCGAAGAGTAAACCGGAGACCAGTTGTTTGGGAATCTGATCGATCGAACTGGCCGTAAAAACATTCTGGGTTCTCAGCGCAGAACGCAGTACAGGAGAATAAAGAGACAACGAGGTATTATGAACAATCGGATTTCCCAGATACAAGCTGACTGCATTACGTCCTGATTCTGAGATAATTTGATTAAGCCTTTTGTCAATTAGCT
>JAJRVU010000482.1 GCA_024277145.1 Planctomycetota bacterium | reverse complement strand
GGCATTTCCGGGTATTTATCGAGGGCATAAGGCAATTCGTATCGATAAAGTTGTTCAAAACAGAAAAGATCTCATCAAAGAGCAGTTGGATGATTTAAAACCTCAGCCGGAAGAATCTCCTGCTCAGGAATAATAAATCTATTAATTCAGTAGTTTGGTGCTTTAATATCGCTCCTGCTCAATTTTTAATTTTTTTCTAATTTTCCTCTAAATTCTACGTAAGTCTGCTGTTCTGAGATAAAAGTGATGCTAGATTGATTAAATGAGAGTAAGTCTTCTTCAGGTAAGAGATTTCGTTGCAAGAAAGCGTTGTTGCTAAACTCGTATAATTGCTATTTGGAAACTGTGAAGAAGGTGAATAACTAAATATTATAACTTTGATAAAAAAGGTGTTAAAGATCGAAAATACTAATCGTATTAACGAGCAAATCAGGATTTCTCCAGTAAGAGTTGTCGACGCAGAAGGGGAAATCGTAGGAGTCATTACTGTCGATGAAGCACGGAAAATTGCTACCGAAGCAGGAATGGATCTCGTTGAGGTGGCCCCGAATGCTCGTCCACCCGTTTGCAGAATCATGGACTATGGCAAGTTCAAATATGACCAGAAAAAGAAGCTGGCTAAAAATAACAAACAGCACCATGTTCAAGTCAAAGAGATTCGCCTGAGACCGAAAACCGGAGAACACGACATAGATTTCAAGGTGAAACGTGCTCGAACCTTTTTAGCAGGTGGCGACAAAGTCAAAATTAACGTGATTTTCCGAGGTCGGGAAAATGCCCACCATGAACGTGGACGGGACATGCTGACTGAGATTGTTAAACGCCTGGAAGATATCGCTAAACTCGAAAAAGCCCCGGGAATGGAAAGCGGAAGGACAATGTCTGCTATTCTGGCACCTAAGACGTGATTTTAAAATCTTAAGGATTTCGCTCGATTACATGACTTATGTTCACCTGTAGGGGGTTTAATACCAAAATAGGCTGAAAAGGTCTGGAATTGAACATGGAGTCTCCTGAATTCCCTGATTTTTCCGACCAACTCGCTGGAAAAAAAATAGGTAAGATGTCTATAATGTGCCTCATTCCACCGTGGCAGGAGTTCCGATAGAACTCTTTAAGCCGTGGAAAGAATGTCTCAGGGATTTCCAGCGGCATTCTAAAGTTGTCGTAGACAACATAATATATAAACAAACCATTAAGGTATTTGGAATAAAGTAGTTACGAATCATGCCAAAACAAAAAACCCACAAGGGAATGCAAAAGCGGTTTAAAATTACCGGAACAGGAAAAGCAAAACATAAAAATGCTTTTCGTGGTCATAAACTGCAGTCTAAAAGTGCAAAACGAAAATTAGGACTGAGGCAGGACAATGTTATTACCGGAAAAGAAGCAGTCACAATTGCGAATGCTCTTCGTCCCGGGAAATAAATTCACTCAGGAAATAATTTCACTAGGTAAATAATTTCACTAGGTAAACAATTTCACCCGGGAAATCGTTTCACTAAGTTAAAATTCATTCTAAAATTCATTCTAAAATAAAGATGTAGATCAGCCATGAGAGTTCGAAGTGGAGTCGCGAGAAGACGTTCAAAGAAACGCTTATTCAAAGAAGCACGCGGTAATTACGCAGGTCGTGGAAAGCTGTTGCGAACGGTTAAAGAAACCATAATCAAATCACGTGCCTATGCTTATCGTGACAGGAAAACTCGTAAACGTGTTTTTCGTCAGCTTTGGATTACACGAATTTCCGCAGCTTGCATGCAAAGAGGGACTTCTTATTCCAGTCTCATCAATGGTCTCACAAAAGCTGAAGTTTCTGTGAATCGAAAAATGTTAAGCGAGCTTGCCATTTTTGAACCAGCAGTATTTGACGAACTGGTTGAAATTGCACTCAAAGCGATTGCAGCGAAAAAGTCTGCTTGAAATTAGAACCGATTATTAATTTCAGTAATATAAATCTACGAAAGCCAGGTCTTCAACGCCTGGCTTTTTCTGTAAAAATGAATATTCATCTAAAGATGATTAAGTTAAGTCAGTAACCGGGATACGATTTACCGATGGATTATCAAACAGCATTTGCAGAGTACGAAACGGCAGCAATTCAGGCGATTAATGATTCGCAAAACCCTGAAGCAATTGAAGCGGTTCGTATTGAATTTCTGGGCAAGAAAAAAGGCCGATTAAAGGATCTGCAATCCGTTCTCGGAAAAGTCAAACCGGAAGAACGGCCGATTGTTGGAAAACAGTTTAATGAAATCAAAAACAAAGTCAGTGCTGCCCTTGATGCCCGTGTCAAAGAGTTAAAAAAGCCTCAGAAAGCCCTTTCCCAGATTGATGTCACACTTCCGGGAACCACGGTTGAGGTTGGTAAAGTTCATCCGCTCATTCAAACCATTGATGAATTCAAGGATATCATGGGACGCTTCGGCTTTTCCGTTGTGGATGGCCCGGAAATTGAAGATGAGCACCATAATTTTAAAGCACTTAATATTCCTGAAGCACATCCTGCTCGCGATCCTCTTGATAACTTTTATCTCGCTGCAGCAGAAACTGCTTCTGGCGGACCTGTCCTTTTAAGAAGCCAGACCTCAACCGTCCAGATTCGGGTCATGGAAAAAACGAAACCACCCATCCGCATCGTTTCCATCGGTCGTGTTTATCGACCAGATACCATTGATGCAACTCATTCCTGCATGTTCCACCAGATGGAAGGATTAATGATTGGGGATGACGTGACGATGGCTCAATTAAAAACCGTCCTCAGCATGTTTGCGAAAACTTATTTAGGCGACGATGTGCAAGTTCGTTTCCGGCCTTCTTTTTTCCCGTTCACGGAACCCTCTGTGGAAGTTGATATGCTTTGGGGTGACGACTGGTTGGAGATTGGTGGGGCAGGGATGGTGGATCCTAATGTTCTCAGAACAGTCGGTTACGATCCTGAAGAAGTCTCCGGCTTTGCATTCGGCTTAGGCATCGAACGCTTCTGCATGAAACGGCATGAGATCACTGACATTCGCAGATTCTATGAAAACGACATCCGCTTCCTGAAACAGTTTTAGGTAACTAGAATCTTTTAGAGATATAAGAATACTCTGTTCCGTTATATACAGTGCTTCCGAAGAAAAAATTTGTTTTTTGTTGCATATTGTGATATTATATACGTATGACTACTCAATCAGATGTTCTCAATGACCTTCTCACACCAGTTGGTAACTGCCTGACTCCTGAAACAGCGGAGCAGTTGGTGAATCTACGAGCATCGGAATCGGTTCAAGCTCATATTGAACAGCTTGCAGAAAAATCCAACGGTGGAACACTTTCAGCAGAAGAACAGGCTGAATATGAAACTTTGGTTTCTACAGGAACTTTTATTGCGATTTTGCAATC
>JAJRVU010000481.1 GCA_024277145.1 Planctomycetota bacterium | reverse complement strand
GTTCTTTATAAAGGACATCAGATTGCAGGGGTAGTTGCAGACGATATCCATATTGCAGATGAAGCTGTCAAACTGATTGAAGTCGAATATGAAGTTTTGAAACCGGTACTGACGACGCCGGAAGCAATTAAAAAAAATGCTCCCATTTTGATTGAAGATTTGAAAACACAGACAATTGCAGGAGCATTGGATTCCGGACCAACAAATATTGCTCAACATTTTCAGCATGAATCAGGAGATGTTGAAAAAGGATTTGCAGAAGCAAGCGTTGTGATTGAAAAAGTGTTTGACACAGCAACGGTTCATCAGGGATACATCGAACCTCATGTTGTGACCGGGTTATGGAACCGGGATGGCCAGATTACAATTTGGACCAGTACACAGGGAACCTTTTCTGTTCGTCAACAGATGGCAGACCTCCTGAAAATTCCAGCTTCCCGAATTAAAGTCATCCCCATGGAAATTGGTGGGGGATTTGGCGGAAAAATTTCTGTCTATATGGATCCGCTTGCAGTTCTCCTGTCTAAGAAAACGGGCCAACCTGTCAAAATGGTGATGGATCGTGCTTCTGTTTTTGAAGCAACCGGACCGACAGCAGGTGCTCATTTTCGTATTAAAATGGGAGCAGACGATAAAGGTAAACTGATTGCAGCGGAAGCTGATTTACATTTCGAAGCAGGGGCTTATCCGGGTGCGTTTGTTTTTGCTGCCTGCATGACCGTATTTGCTTGTTATGATATCAAAAATGGAAAAGTGGACGGTTACGATGTTGTTGTGAATAAACCGCGTTCGAATGCTTACCGGGCACCGGGAGCAACAACAGCCGCTTTTGGCGTTGAAACTGTTCTGGATGAAATTGCAGAAAAACTTGGAATGGATCCTGCAGAAATCAGGTTGCTTAATGCTGCGAAAGAGGGGACTGCTCGGATTGATGGTCCTTCTTATGCGCGAATTGGAATGGTAGAAACCGTTGAAGCAATTAAAAACAGCGAACATTTTCAAACACCACTGGAAGGTCCAAACAAAGGTCGTGGAATTGCTTCCGGGTTCTGGTTCAACGCAGGTTTAAAATCCGCAGTAACTGCTTCTGTCAATTTTGATGGTCGGGTTGCCATGCTGGAAGGTTCAACCGATATCGGTGGTTCCCGTGCAGGGATTGCGATGCAGCTTGCAGAAACATTAGGCATTGAAGCTTTAGATGTCATACCAACAGTTGTAGATACTGATAGCATTGGCTACACCGATGTGACTGGTGGAAGCCGGGTGACTTATGCAACTGGTTGGGCTGCATATGAAGCGGGAATGGATATCCGACGACAAATGATCAAACGGGCAGCTGAAATCTGGGAAGTGAAAGAAGAAAAGGTCAGTTATTAAGAGGGGACTATTATTGGACCGGATGATCATAAAATGACTTTTCAGGAAATGGCAGCCCATACTGAATCTTCTGGAGATTCCATTGTCGGACGAGGAACTTCCAGTCATGAAGAACCGGGCGGCGCTTTTGCAACGCATGTTGTTGATGTGGAAGTGGATCCTGATACCGGAAAAGTCACCATCCTGAGATACACAGCTGCACAGGATTGCGGAACTGCAATTCATCCTGCCTACGTGGAAGGGCAAATTCAAGGGGGAGTTGTTCAGGGAATTGGCTGGGCATTAAACGAAGAATATTATTATAACGAAGATGGTGTAATGGAAAATTCCAGTTTTCTGGATTACCGCATTCCGACATGTCTTGATGTTCCCATGATTGAACCGATTATTGTGGAAGTCCCCAATCCGGGACATCCATTCGGGGTTCGTGGCGTGGGAGAAGTTCCGATTGTTCCTCCACCTGCAGCGATTGCAAATGCCATTTACCGTGCAACCGGAGTTCGCATGACCGTTCTTCCGATGTCTCCACCAAAATTGATGCACGAAATGTTAAATAAATAATTTCTTTGATAAGGACTTCTCAATTCGGGAAGATAACGAGATGCCTCGGGTTTATATTCCTTCAATGCTTCGGAAATTCAGTGATGGATTGAGTGAGGTGGACGTTGAAGGAAAACGGATTGACGAAGTGATTGAAAATCTTGAAAGCCGATTTCCCGGAATTCGAGACTGCCTTTGCACTGGTGATCAGATCAGGCTGGAGCTGAATGTTTCCGTTGATAACAAGATATCGTCGCTTGGAATGATTCAGCCAGTGAAGGAACAGAGTGAGATCCACTTTATTCCAGCCATCGGCGGCGGCTAAACAAAAAATACATAATAGACTTCGATCATATTTCTGGAGAGAAAAATCGTGTATCGCACAAAAATAAATGTGAACAGAGTTCTGGCTTTAATATTTCTTTCCCTGATACTCTTCAGGGCAAACGGTCAAGTTTTTGCTCAACCAGCGACCGCTGCTCGTGCTGTTTCTGAGAAGGAAGCACAGAAATTTGCTTTGAAAATTCAATTTGCCATTTTAGATGGGAAGGCAGGTCTCTTTAATAGCCTTGTGGACTGGGAAGCCATTATTGCAACAGCCACTCAGGAATATGCAAATTACACGGGCATGAAGGAAGTCCTAAACGATTTCAGGAAAGGCATTCAACAGGGAGTGACAAACTCTGAAAAAGGAATGGCATCAAGTATTATCAATGCCTCAAAAGGAAATGGAAATTACAAATTCCTTCGGGTTCATAATAAAGGTGGATATGTATTTGCCCTTTTTCGTATGGTTTCCGGATCGGGAGGAGTCAACTATCATGATATGCTTCTGGACAGGATGCCTGATGGAACAATCAAAGTTAAGAATATTCAAGTTGCTTTAACAGGAGAGTATATTACGGAATCTTTGAATCGATCGGCTCTTCAATTTATTCAAGATAAACAAAAAGAGAATCAGGACAAACTGAGTGAACCTGAAAAAAAGATCTATCAGGAAACAGAAGCAGTTTTGAAATTCATGCGTAGTTTTAACGAACCAAAAAAACTACTGGCCCAGTATAATGGGTTACCGGAGCGGTTCAAAAATTCAAAACATGTGCTCATCATGTTAATGAATACAGCCTACAATACTAAAAATGAAGAAGTTTACACTGCTTCCATTAATTCTTATCGAAAACAATATCCCGATTCTCCCACAATTGATTTACTTTTGATTGATAGGAATACACAAGCGGGAAAATATGACGAGGTATTAAAATCCATTAATGCGGTTGAGAAACTTGTTGGAAATGACCCCCATCTTGATAACCTTCGAAGCGAAACGTATTACAAGAAAGGCGATTTCAAGCTGGCTTTGGAGTATGCTGAAAGAGCGGTTAAGAATGAGCCGGCACTTGTCACCAGCTATTGGACGGTGCTTGGCATTTCTTTGAAAATCAAAGATTATAGTTTAACTGCCAAATACCTGACCCTAGTAGAAAGAAAACTCAAAATTTCGCTGGCAGATTTAAAAGAGGTTCCCGATTACGCCGGGTTCGTTGATTCACCACAATACACTGAATGGATGAAGACCAGGCCAAAGAAAAAGCAGGAAGAAAAATAAGAACTGGCTTAATGGCTAACAGCTTAAAATTAGCTGTGTGTTCAGGCAGAGAGTGCCAAATCAACCTCAGATAAAAGCTCATCGATATCGAATGGTTTCGGGATGAATAGGTCAGCCCCACATTCGATGGCAACAGATGTTGTTTTCTTGTCCGAACTTGCACTGACCATGATCACGTGTGGCTTTTGAATCGGATGCTTCCTGATCTGCTGAATTACTGCAATTCCACTTCTTTTAGGCATAATCAGGTCGATGACAATAAGGTCCGGGCAGTCGCGTTCAATCAGCTTTAACGCTTCCAATCCATCATGGGCAGTGATCACTTCATAGCCATGGTAGGACAACGCCATTTCAATCACCTCAAGAATCAGGGTATCATCATCAACAAGCAGTATTTTTTTACGATGATTTTCCATGAATCTTGTTTCCCAATTGAAATTGAATTAGCAGATGTTTACCGAGTGATGTGTTTAGTAGTAAATCGGTTTTCAGGAGGGATTCTCCTGAATGGAGTTTATGATTTTCCTCCTCAAGGTTTGAAATACTTGAAGGATTCAGGAAGGAGTTGAACTGTCCGGCAAGATATTCTGTTTTAGCCGATTATTCAGTCTTTGAAATCAACAAATATTACCGGGAAAACAGGGTTTTTAGCGGTCTGATCCACTGAGGTCAGGGAAATCTACGGGACTCCAATTTCTATGGTCCTGAACACTCCCTATCCTCTGTAATTGTGTGTACAATCTTCGGTTCGTGCCTGAATAAGAAGCATGTGTTCGTTTGTGCATGCTGGCTTTGCAGGGCATTCGATTTATTATCTATAGAAATATCTATCTCTCGCTGATCAATTTTCGTGAAACTGATTTTAAAATCAGTTCGAATTAGAGCGAGTTTGACTAAGTTTAAATATCTTCTGAATGAGGAGAAGTTGTGTCTGCAACATCGGTAATTGGTTTGCAATGGGGTGATGAAGCCAAAGGAAAAATTGTTGATCTTCTGACTGATCAACATGATATTGTTGTCAGGTATCTCGGTGGAAACAACGCCGGGCATACGGTTGTATGCAATGGAGAAACCTACAAGTTATCTCTGCTTCCTTCTGGAATTCTGCATCCTGATAAAGTATCTGTGATTGCAACGGGTGTTGTGATTAACCCTAAAGCTTTTCTTTCTGAACTTGATTCGATTGTTGATCGAATTGGTGATAAGAAATCAGAATTGCTGATCAGTGACCGTGCCCACATTATTTTTCCTTATCATATGCTTGAAGAAGCTGCTTTGGAAAAAAGCAGGAAGAACCCCATTGGCACAACCATGAGGGGAATTGGAACTTGCTACCGGGATAAAGCAGGGCGAACTCATGCAATCAGAATGGGAGACATTCTTCGTCCTGATTATTTCAGGAAAAGACTGGAAGAAGTTGTCCCGCAGAAAAACGTGATCATTAAAGCTCTTAATCCTGAAGCGGAAGAACTGAATGTCGACGAAATTTTTGAAGAATATTCCGCATACGCTGAACGACTAAAACCTTTCGTGATTGATACAACTGCTTATCTTCACAAAGCGGTTGCTGCCGGGAAACGGTTACTTTTTGAAGGGGCACAGGGAAGCTTGCTTGATGTTGATCATGGAACGTTTCCTTTTGTGACTTCCTCCAACAGTTCCGGATGTGGAATTCATAATGGTTCGGGTGTTTCAGAACGAATCATCAGTTGCATGATTGGAATTGTCAAAGCGTACACAACACGTGTCGGTGGTGGCCCATTCCCCACTGAGTTGGATGATGAAGTTGGTGAACTCATCAGGAAAACCGGGAATGAATACGGAACCGTGACCGGTCGTCCGAGAAGGTGTGGTTGGTTTGATGCCATCGCAACGGGCTATAGCGCCCGAATCAGCGGCGTTGATTGCATCACTGTTGCCTTGCTGGATGTCTTAAGTGAATTTGAAGAGCTTAAAATTTGTGAAGCTTATGAAATTGATGGTGTTAAAACGACTGATTTTCCAAGCCATGTTGAGGATTTGAGAAAAGTAATTCCGGTTTACCGTTCATTCCCCGGCTGGCAGTCTGATATCACAGGGATTACGGAATACGATGACCTTCCAGAGAATGCCCGAAAATATCTTGATGCTCTCGAAAAAATTATGGGAGTTCCGGTTGAAATCGTTTCTGTTGGCCCGGACCGAAAACAGACTATTTTCAAAAAGAATTTCATCAAGTAACTACGGGCTTTTATTCAGGAATACAACCCAGTAACCATCTTGAGGTGTTTCAAGTTGAATTATTTTCCCACCGGTAATTTTTTTTTCGGGAAGCCATTTACTTTTACCAATGTTCAGCCATTTGAGTTTGAAAGTTCCTGGAACCGATTTAAGATCCAGTTCAATGGATCCTTTCTCAGGGAAAAACAGAGCATATTGTTCACCTTGAATATAGGTTAAATAAGCTTCATCAGGTTTTCTGTTTTTAAGAAGCTTGCTTTTTGAATCGGGTGTGCAACGAAAGATATCCAGTTCTTTCAATAGAAGCCGTGCGCTTTTTAAATGAGATTGCGAAACAGGTGAAAGCCCAAGACCATGAGTCGGACGATGAAAGCGACTACTGGCAGCTCCGCCAATAATATTTCTCCAGAATCGTTCTAACGCATCACGTTGATTTCCGAATGAACTGGTCTTTGATCCATAGATTTTCACATTACTAAGTGGTCGTTTATTCGTTGCGATTCTTTTTCTCTGCTGTTGGGCATTGTCCCAATGCTTCTGACCTTTTTGATGATTATTTTGTGAGATATCAACAAACGAATAAGTTTCAGGATGATTAAAAGTCGCATTATGCTGAGGGTTGTTCAATCCCCAGGAATCCCACATCTCCGTTGTCTGAACGGTCACATTTTTCTCTTTGGCTTT
>JAJRVU010000480.1 GCA_024277145.1 Planctomycetota bacterium | reverse complement strand
TTCTTTTTTAATGCTACTACAATTAGTTCTTCATCAATTTGAGGATCAACGGTTTAATTTCATCAGCCCAGACTTGATATCCCCCTTTAATAAGGTGGACATTATCTTTCCTGATCGTTTTGTAATTGATTGTTCCATCCTCGTTCAAAAAAGATTGATTGATATTTCGATAATAAACATGTTTCTCATCTCCCAAATGGGAAATATTTTTTTGAAGGATATCAACTTCTTTTCTTTGGGGAGAATCTTTTTCCGGTCCCGTTGGAAAACTTCCCAGTAGAATAATTTTTGCTTCCGGTTTCTTTTCTCGGAGAGCTTGAACAACCTCTTCAATTCCCTCTGCGGTCTCTTTCCCGGAATAACCATGGTAAACGTTATTAACTCCCGCCATCAGTACGATCACCTCGGGTGAAATCGGGTCCAGGTTTCCATGTTCAATCCGGTAAAGAAGATGTTCCGTTCGATCACCACTGATCCCAAAACTGACTGCTCCCAAATCTGCAAATTCTTTATCGAAAATTCTATCACCCCCTTTTTCAGACATTCGTTTTTCTGAACCTGTCCAGAATTGTGTAATGGAATCGCCGAAAAAAAGAAGCCTGATTTCATCCGCATTATCTTTAGCCAATTGATTGATATTCTCGAACTGGTTCCACCAGGTTCATTCTCCCCATCCTGCAGCTTTACTGCGATGCTCTGCACTGGGAGCGGAAACGGTGGCATAATTAATTTTTTGATTTGTATGTTTGAGGATAAAGTCCGTAATCGGTTTCGGATTTTTCAAACAATGAGGATGATGACCAACACCCGGTTTCAGGATAACTTTAATACTGCCTCCGAGTTTGATGTATCTTTTTTCTATGATGGCCGTATTGTCAATCACGGGGACGGCTTTATCGGAATCACCACAAACATGCAAAAGTGGAATGCCTGCTTTCGCAATGGGTTCCAGGTTATCGATAGGATTATGCTGATATTTGAGAGCCTCTTCTTCTGTTTTAAACCCGTAAACTTTCATGCACAAAGGCCATTCAGTAGGATTTCCTACACCGATTCCTCTTCCTCCTGGCCAGCTTTTGATATCACAGACGGGTGCATCAGCGTAAATGCAGGCAACTTTTTCGGGATTGTCATGTGTCCAGTTAAACATGATCAAGCCTGCACGGCTGAGCCCTTCCAAAGCAACCTTGGAATTCAAACCTGCTTTTTGCATATGAGCGTAAAACTGATTCCAGATTCCCACAGCTTGTGGAGCACCAAACAACCCGGCTACATCGCAGTAAACCAGATGAAATCCTTTTTCTAACAATGCAATATCAACCTGTGGATCGTTTGCCCAGAACCGAGCCCTCCATAACCACGGTCTTCCCATTGCTGTCCTTTTCGGTTCCACAAGAATACAATTTCGTTTGTTATGTTGAAATTTCGTCATATGAAAACCAAAAAAATTAGACGATTCTTCGGGGAGCTTAATATTGGAACGAATATCATAATTCTCATCCGGAATAATTGCGAGATGAGCGAATAGTTTTCGAGCAATCAATTCTGCACCAAACGAATTCGGATGAAGTCCATCTGGCAGGTTATTCTCATGACCAAAAAATGGCCTATGAAGGTCGATGATTTCAGAGCCTGTTTCGTAAGCGACTTTCTGAATAATCGGAATCATTTCTTCCTGAATGACTTTTTCCCAACTTCCTTCTTCAATCAAAGCGGGAATTGGAGTTAACAGAATGACCTTTGGGCTGGAAGGAAGTTTTTTATATGTATTAACTAATTCCCGGTAGTCAGATTCAAATTCACTTTTGTGCTTCCATGATTTTTTCTTGTTGTCGTTAGTTCCCAACATGAGGAAAACAATATGCGGATTGAACTCCTTCGATTGTTGGAATTTCTCACAATTCCAATAAGGAGATGTTCCTTTTTTTAATATTGTTGCACCATTCTGGCCAAAATTCTTTACCTGATACAATGACTTCCCAAGCATTTCCGCCAGTTGATTGGGATAGCAATTGAACTTTCTATCGGGAATGGTTGCACCATAGGTAATGCTATCTCCAACACAAGCAATCCTGATACGCTCATTCCCAGATGCTTTAGCAGATTCAAAAACCGAAAAAAGAATCAGACAACAGCAGGCAATTCTCAACGTATTTATTTTCATAGATGAATTCCAATCGATTTCAATCAATAATGACTTAGAGATTTTCCATAAATTCCGGGACAGACATCTGGTCCAGAGTATCAGCATTATCAAACAATCCAAGTTGCTTTTGAACATCTGAATCTGAAAAACGTGTTCCAGCATTGGTCACAAATTTTTCTTTTAAAGCTGGAATTGCTTCTTCCCTTCGACGACGATGCCCTAATGGGTATTCAACTTCAACCTTGTCGGTCGACTCGCCACCTGTGAAAAACACCTGCAGGGAATTGGCAATGGATCGTTTATCCGCAGCCAGATATTCTTCGGTGTATCGGGGTTCTTCGGTAATCACCATTTTGTCCCTCAATTGATCAATCAATGGGTTGAATGCAACATCGTCTTCGTAATCTTCGGCTACCAGATTCCCCTTAATCAACCCGATTGCAATCATGTATTGAAGACAATGATCCCGGTCCGCTGGATTCCTGAGTGGCCCTGTTTTGGCAATGATACGAATGGCTGATTCATGTGTTTTCACCTCAATACGTTCAATTTGATCAAGGCGATCTTTAATATGAGGATAAAGCTGGATGGCAGCTTCCACTGCTGTCTGGGCGTGGAATTCTGCAGGGAATGAAACCTTGAACAGAATATTTTCCATGACGTAACTTCCAAAAGGCTGATTCAAAACAATTGGCTTGTTTTTAAACAGTACATCACAAAAGCCCCAATCGGGAGCAGAAAGTGCAGTGGGATAACCCATCTCACCCGTCATCGCCCAGAGTGAAAGTTGGACAGCTCTGCTTGTTGCATCACCCGCTGCCCAGCTTTTTCGAGAACCGGTGTTTGGAAAATGACGATAGGTTCGCAGCGCTCCGCCATCAATCCAGGCATTACTTACTGCGTTGATGATTTGCTGTTTTGATCCACCCAACATTTTTGTAATGACTGCAGTGGATGCAATACGAACCAACAGGACATGATCCAGTCCAACACGATTAAATGAATTTTCCAGGGCAAGGACTCCCTGAATTTCATGCGCCTTAATCATTGCTGTGAAAACGTCTTGCATTAAAAGTGGCTTTTTTCCTTCTGAAATTCTTTGACGGCTCAACCAGTCAGCCACCATTAAAATTGAACCGAGATTATCGGAAGGATGCCCCCATTCAGCAGCGAGCCAGGTGTCGTTGTAATCAAGCCAGCGAACCATTGCACCAAAATTGAAAGCAGCTTTCACAGGTTCCAGTTCATAGTTGGTTCCCGGAACTCGCGCACCATTAGTTAACGTTGCTCCCGGAACAACGGGGCCTAGTAATTTGGTACATTCAGGAAAATTAAGTGCCTGATAAGCACAACCAAGACTATCCAGCAGGCAGATTCTTGCAGTGGAACAGGCGAGTTCAGAAAGTTTTTCAGAGCTATTCACATAGTCTGCAATCTGGACAAACAGAGGATCAGGTTCAAGCTGAGGTTGCGCAGTGGGCAGTCCCATATTGGCGTGTCTTTCTTATTTCATTGATGGTCGAATTACTAAAGAAAGACTTATTTTAACAGGAACCTGAGAGATTAGAAATTCTCTGAGACGGGATCTTGAGACTGTCAAAAAGAAAATAAGATTGCAAAAGGCTATCAGAACGGCCAATCGACCATGATTCATTGTGTGATCATCTGTCTCTATTTCATATCAGGATTTTTTGGGAATAAAGCAACCAACGGGTTTCGTAATGGACTTGGCGATTTTTTTATTCTCCAGAATGGCGGTCAATGCATCGCGTAATTCCTGCTTGGTCGGTTTGACGCGTGTTTCCCCATAATCATGGTAGCGATTATCAATTCGACCTCGGTAAACCAATTCGCCTTTGCTGTTGAAGATTGCAGCTTCGGGAGTCACGGTTGCTTTGGAAAGGTTCATTAATTTCTGATCGTAATCAGTACAGGCTGAAATTTTATGT
>JAJRVU010000479.1 GCA_024277145.1 Planctomycetota bacterium | reverse complement strand
ATACCAAATGACAGTGATCGGAGAAGCGACAGCCACAAGAGATTTAAAATCAGCAACTGGCAATGTAATTCCTGCAATGGCACTTCGAGATTCCAGCCTGGCTGGGATTTCTGACATTTTTGCCTGCGTTATTTCCAATTCAGATCAGCTACCAGACTGATTTCTTTCGACAAAAAACTGGATTCGCAACAACAATCGCAAATGTATCCGAACTTGATAATAAGCATGTTTTAACCGCCATGCTTCTCAAAGTAAGATACTCATGAACTTTCTGCTTTGATCAAAGTTTGACAGAAATATTACCGTCTCATGACAGGGAATCTGCTCCTTCCCGCTAAAATTCTTATTAACAAACTGATTGGGAAATTATATTATTCCATATTAGCATTTGTAATAAGGAGAGACGAATGATTTCAAATTCCACAATTCCTGACAATAGTACTGCCGGTGAAAAAGAACAGTCCATTCAAACAGAACCTGGCACTCATGTAGAAGTACATCCTCTCGGTTCACGGGCAAGAGTTCTTTTGACAAGTGTTTTTGGTCCTTATGCACAAGATGACCAATTTGGAAGTCGGGAAATCAATCCGATGGAACTTTACCATAATCAAGTGACTCGGGTTCAAGGTCCATTTTCTTTACGAATGTTCCACCGAAGTTGGGGGCTGATGATGATTCAGTCGAACATCAAAGCTCCTTGCACGTTGCTTGATTTTCCAACACATGACCGACTGATTGATGAATTAAAGAACAATGAATATGACGTTGTTGGTATCAGCAGCATTCTTGTCAATCTTCGAAAAGTTCAAGAGATTTGTCAGTTGGTTCGAAAATATCAGCCGGGTGCACAAATTGTCATAGGCGGGCATATTGCTAACATGCCTGACTTGAAAGACCGTGTGGATGCAGATCATATTGTTCAGGGTGAGGGAATCCGCTGGTTTCGAAATTACCTGAAAGAAGATACTCATCAGCCGGTTAATCATCCACTGATCACATCTGGAATTGGCGCAAGATGCCTGGGGATGAATGTCAAAGAGAAGCCATCGGATGTTGCAGCAACGTTAATCCCATCTGTAGGTTGCCCGCTTGGCTGTAATTTCTGTTCGACTTCAGCCATGTTTGGCGGAAAAGGAAAGTTTCTCAATTTCTATACAACGGGTGATGATCTTTTTGAAATCATGGTTCAACTGGAAATGAGAATGAACGTAAGTTCCTTTTTTGTTATGGATGAAAATTTTCTGTTTCATAAAAAGCGAGCACTTCGATTGCTTGAGTTGATAGAAGAACATAATAAATCATGGTCGATTTACGTGTTTGCTTCTGCCAATATTTTAAGAATGTATTCAATGGATCAGTTGATCAGGTTGGGGATTTCGTGGGTCTGGATGGGACTGGAGGGGGAAAGCAGTCAATACAATAAACTGAAAGGAATTGATGCCCATGAACTTGTTAAAGAACTTCAGGATAATGGTGTTCGTGTATTAGGTTCAACCATCATCGGATTCGATGAGCATAACAGTGAAAACATTGATGACGTCATTGATTACGCAGTAAGTTATGACACGGATTTCCATCAATTCATGCTTTACACTCCTCTTCCCGGCACGGAGTTACATAAGGAAATGAGCCTTCAAGGGGTAATTAAAAGCGATGACGAATATGACATCGTTAATATGCATGGACAACATAGTTTCAATTACAATCATTCCCAAATCAAAAATGGTGAAGAAACAGAAATGGTCACCAGGGCCTTCCAGAAAGACTTTGAAATCAATGGACCAAGTGTCGTACGGATTGTGAGAACAACCCTGGCTGGATGGAAGAAACATAAATCCCATCCCGATCCCCGAATCCGAAAACGATATGAATTTGATGCAAGAGGATTAGGGACGTCCTATTCTGCAATGGTAGCAGCATGTCTACATTACTTCGAAAAAGATCCGGTGATGAAAAAGAAATTAAAAAATCTTTTGAAGGAACTTCACAAGGAATTTGGAATGAAGTCAAGAATTTCTTCTTTATTGGGTGGTCGATTCCTGTTATGGAAAGCGATACGAGAGCAAAAAAAACTCGCTTCAGGTTGGACTTATGAACCACCTACTTTCTATGAAAAAAATAACGCATATGAAAAAACAGAAAGAACTAAAGAAAAAAGCCAGGCGGTAACATGTGAATATATTGACCTGAATTGCCCGGTATCATCAAAAAAACAGCGATCAATAATGTCAGCCATATCAACAGATGCTCAGTCTGGCTGACATTCACATTTTTTAAAGTCTCTGATTTTTCTCAGCAGCGTGTAAAAAAGACTTTCTGAATCCCCGAATCAAGTTTCATAAACGGGCCAAATCGACCTGAATTTCGCTTACTTGAACGGAATTCTATCATAGATAGCATTCTTCGCTTGCAGCCGGTTCCGACTAGGGCACAATATGAACTATTAATCCATGAACATCGTATTTCATGTCCGTGTCTGGTTCATATAATGTAATTGAACTCTTTCAACATAACTGAACATGGGAATATCTTCATTCAAGTATAAGGAAGCCGGAAGTGGCCGCGAAAGCCTGGGGAGGTCGGTTCAAACAGGAAACCGATCCACGAGTCGAAAAATTTACCGAATCCATCAGTTTTGACAGCAGGTTAGCTGCTTTTGATATTCGTGGTTCTCAGGCGCATGCGCAAATGCTTTGTGATGTGAAATTGATTTCCGAAAATGAACGGGACCAAATAGTTTCCACACTGGATGATATTGGAGGCGAAATTGATCGCGGAGAGTTTGAATGGAAAACCGAACTTGAAGACATTCACATGCATATTGAAAGCCAGTTGATTTCTCGCATTGGAGATGTCGGTCGAAAACTTCATACGGGCAGAAGCAGAAATGATCAGGTTTCGACGGATCTGAAACTTTATATTAGGGAAGCCATTGAAAAGATTGACTTGCTGCTCCTTGATGTTCAAAGGGCTTTTGTTGCGCATGCGGATGAAGATATGGGAACGATCCTTCCGGGATACACTCATCTTCAACGCGCAATGCCAGTTCAGGCAGCACATTACTGGCTGGCCTACTGTGAAAAATATGAACGTGATCGGGAACGACTGGCTGACTGTTTGAAACGGGTGAATATTTCTCCGTTAGGCGCAGCAGCGCTTGCTGGAACTTCCTTACCCATCGACAGGCACTTGACTGCAAAACTTCTCGGTTTTACAGAGCCGGCTGCAAACAGTCTTGATGTCAGTAGTGATCGTGATTATCTGGCTGAGTTTGTATTTTGCCTTTCATTGATTGCAACACACCTCGGAGCGTGGAGTGAAGAATGGATCATCTGGTTCACAACGGAATTTGGATTTATTCAACTTCCTGATTCCTACACAACCGGTTCGTCCATCATGCCCCAGAAACGGAACCCGGATGTCCTGGAATTGATTCGTGGAAAAACCGCGCGTGTGATTGCAGCCGTTCAACAAGTATTGGTCCTCTTAAAAGGGCTTCCAATGGCCTACAACCGGGACTTACAGGAAGATAAAATTGCTGTGTTTGATGCGTGTGACACGGTTATCGCCTGCCTGGAACTGGTTCCTGATATTATTGAAGGGGCAGAGCTTCAGAAAGAAAACATACAAGCCCGGCTGGAAGAAGGGTTTCTTGATGCAACAGCGTTAATGGAATACCTGATTAAGAAAGGGGTTCCCATGCGAACGGGTCATGGAACCGTTGGCCAACTGGTTGCATTGTGTGAATCAATAAATTGCACTCTATCTGATCTTTCATTGGAAGAACTTCAAAAAGCATCCAACTTGATTGAAGAAGATGTTTATCAGGTACTCGGAACTGAAAATGCAATGGCTTCGTTATGCAGTTATGGCAGTGGTGGATTGGAGCCGGTTAAAGAACAGCTTGCTCGCTGGAAGAAGAAGCTGCAGTAAATTCGATGCGAAATATTAAATTGACAATTGCATACGATGGTTCGAAATATGTCGGCTGGCAGGTTCAGAAAAATGGGCTGGCCGTTCAAGCTGTCGTCGAAAAAGCGATCCTCAAACTGACAGGAAAAGAAACATCCCTGTTCACCGCAGGTCGTACAGATTCCGGGGTTCATGCCATCGGACAGGTATCCAATTTTTATACCAATATGACAATCCCCTGCCGAAATATCAGGCTCGCTCTTCAAAGTCATCTTCCCAGGGATATCATCATCAGGAATGTTGAGGAAGTGGAACGTGGTTTTCATTCCACTTATTCGGCGAAAAGAAAACGATACCGATATGTGATTCACAACAGTGAAATCGGTCATCCTTTCATGAGAAAATATTCATGGAACTTTCATGCAAAACTGGATGCTGAAGCAATGCAGGATGCAGCAACCGTTTTATTGGGAACACATGATTTCAGAAGTTTTGAAACACAGTTTCCGAATAAATCGTCCAGTGTTCGGACTATTGAGGAACTGACAATCGCCCGATATTCAGACTGGCCCATCTGGGATTCCAAAGATTTAAAGACGGCTCAATCTGTTCCTGATGGAGATTTTATCTGGATTGATATCGTTGCTGACGGGTTTCTTTATAACATGGTGCGAGCAATTGTGGGAACTTTGGTAAAAGTGGGACTTCACCGATGGACGAAGGATGACATTGCCCGTATCCTCGAAAATATGGATCGATCCGAAGCGGGAGAAACCTCTCCGCCGGAGGGGCTTTATCTTCTGGCCGTTGCGTATCATGAAGATGAAGTCATTTAAGACGACACCATCAATGAACCATTTCGTCAGGTTACAGCCTGACCTGCATTATTGAACACAAAATTGAAAAATGGAGCAAACGGACCGGGATGGTCACTATTACTATAAAAAGAAGATCAAAGAACGACATCAATGAAAGTAGTCCATTTTATTACCCGGTTAATTATTGGGGGCGCACAGGAAAATACTCTTCTCACTGTTGAGGGACAGCATAATGATTACGATGATGAAGTCATCCTGATTACCGGTCCGGGACTTGGACCGGAAGGGTCTCTTGAAAAAAGAGCACGCGATGGTGGAATTGATTTAAGAATCATTCCTGAGTTAAAGCGAAATATTTTTCCCTGGCAGGATTGGCTCAGTTATCGAAGACTCGTCAAGGTTCTTCGGGAAATCAATCCGCAAATTGTTCATACCCATAGCTCCAAAGCAGGAATTATGGGACGGGCTGCTGCTGCAAAACTCGGAATCCCTTCTGTTCATACCATTCACGGTGCTTCATTTTTTCGAGACCAGAATCCGACTGCACACCGGGCTTACATCAGCATGGAAAAATGGGCCACGAAGAAATCAGCAAAAACGATCAGCGTTTGCGACGCTATGACAAAGCAATATCTGGATGCAGGGATTGGAAAACCGGAAGACTACATTACCATTTATAGTGGAATGGAAGTTGAACCTTTCATCAACCCGCCTCGAAGCAGGGAAGAAGTTCGAAAAGAACTCGGTTTTAAACCGGAAGATATTGTTGTCGGAAAAATTGCCAGGCTGTTTGAATTAAAAGGGCATGAATTTGTGATTCAGGCTGCAAAACGAATTATCAACGAGCAGCCTCAGGTCAAATTCATGTTCGTTGGTAACGGAATTCTTCGCGAACAATTTGAACAGGAAATTGCTTCAGCGGGATTGTCTGAATCCTTTGTGTTTACTGGCTTGGTTCCTCCACAACAGGTTCCTGAATTAATTGGCGCAATGGATATTGTTGTTCACACCAGCCTCAGAGAAGGTCTCGCCCGAGTTCTTCCGCAGGGATTGATCGCAGGAAAACCTGTCATCAGTTATGACGTTGATGGTGCAAGGGAAGTGGCGATTAATGGAGAAACCGGATTCCTCCTTCCCCCGGAAACGGTGACCGAACTCGAAGATGCCATCATCCAGCTTGCAGCGGATCCTGCATTACGAGAAAAATATGGCAAAGCAGGTCAGGGAAAATTCACGGATCAGTTCCGACATCAAACGATGACCCGACGTATCCGGGAAGTCTATGCAGAAATTCTTGGAATTGATCCTTAAGGAATAATCTATTTTAACACAAAAATCCGAAGGCACTCAGAAAAACAAAGACATCGTTCATGGTTGAAAAACACAATCCTCAGATCACGAAACCTTTGGGCAAAGACCTCATCCAGAATCGGCTCGGGTGGTTGCAACATTGTCTGGGATTATTCGGTCTAATCCTGGTTTTTGAATCATGGTTGTTATGGATGCCTCAGGATCTCTATCCGCAGGTTCCCTTTTTCTCTACCCTGACGGATCTGCCTGCGATTTTGCATTATTTTCTGGCCGGTGGAATTCTTATAAGTTTGTCTCTGGTTTTGTTTCTGCCTGCATCGAAAAAGAGTTCCCGGATTTTCTTAATAAGCTTTGCTTTCTTTTCGATTGCAAGCACCCTGCTGAATCAACATCGTTTTCAACCTTGGATGTACCACCTTGTAATAACAGCTTGCATCCTGGCGATAGCCCCTGCAAAACATTCGATCCGGTTTTTGCGAATTGTTGTGATCAGCATTTATTTTTATTCTGCATGTTCCAAAATGGATGCAGTCTTTCCGGATTTAACCGGCGGGAGAATTCTCAAAGGCATTTTTAAAGTGATTGATTATGATGCCAAGTTCATGGATCCCAAAACGTTTCGTCTGCTTGTCTTCATGTTTCCTGCTGGAGAATTTCTGACTGCAATCCTGCTTTCTTTTAAAAGGTCCCGGTTTTTCGGTTTGATTCTTTCGGTCATCATGCATGTTGTTCTTTTCCTGACGTTCAGCCCGTTAGGTCTTCATCATCAGAATGGCGTTTTAATCTGGAATGTTTATTTTGTCGTCCAAAACATTCTTCTTTTTCGATCCGTTTCAAAAAACAAAACAAATAATGTTTCTCCAGAAGAAAAACAATCGCAGCCACGCTCTTTGGGAACTGCAGCTGCTTTTGTTTTAACGATGACTGTTTGTCTTCTACCCCTTTTGGAACCGTGGGGATATTTTGACCATTGGCCTGCATGGGGATTGTATGCATCGCGACAGGAACGGGTGAGAATTTCCATCCATGAATCTTTTGCGGATCACATTGGAGAAGAACTGAATCCTTATCTTGAACCTGCCCGGTTCAATGATCGCTGGAGAAGGCTGCGCATTCATCAATGGTCTCTTGATAAACTGAAAGCCCCGATGTATCCGCAGGACCGATTTCAAATTGGAGTTGCGCTGGCTGTTGGCAAAAAACTTCAATTAGGAAAAAATATCCGTGTTGAAAGAGAAGGAGTTGCAAATCGATGGACAGGGAAACGAACCGGTTCTGAATTCACGGGGATGGAAGAGATTGAACAATTTGCGAACAGTTTTCGGCTCAATGCATCCCCTTCTTCTTTTAAATAAAGGGATTTATTCTTTATTTATCATTCGGATATATCCATATGTACATACCAACTGCATTGAAAATTGCCTTTATCAACAAGAATTCCTACAATACATATCGGAAAGTAAATTTCTGAAACAGTTTCCTTCCAATATTAGTATCAATCCCGCAAACAACCTATTAGTCCAACTACTGGTCAATGCCACTTAGCTCAGATTAAACTACACGCCAACGAGCGTGCCATTTAATAATTGACACCGGAAATTGACGCTGGAAAATTAAAGCTCGAAAGAGCAATACCCGAATGCCTTTGAACCCGCAAAGGCATTAATTAATCGGACCATTATATGCCACTGAATAACAAGCAGAAAGATTTTATTTCCGAGGAAATACTTTCTGAATTTGAATATCTTCCTTTAACACAAATTGTTTACGGACCGGGAAGCAGTTCACGAATTGGAACCCTGGCTAAAGGGCTTTTATGCAATCATTATTTGTTAGTGACGGATCATGGTTTGCGTGATGCAGGTCATTTAAAACAGGTTTGTGCATCACTGGAAAAATCAAAAGTTCAATACACCATTTTTGATGACGTTCATCCCAATCCGACGACAGAAGATGTTGATCGTGGATTAAAAATCGCTCAGGAAAACCAAATTGATGGCATCATCGGTTTGGGTGGTGGTAGCAGCATGGATTGCGCGAAGGGAATTAATTTCCTTTTCTCCAACGGAGGAAAGATGCAGGATTATTGGGGAGTCGGCAAAGCTCAGCACCCCATGCTTCCGATGATTGCCATTCCAACAACTGCAGGAACCGGAAGTGAAGCACAATCGTTTGCATTGATTTCCGATTTCAAAACACACCAGAAGATGGCCTGCGGAGACAAAAAAGCAGCCTGTATCATTGCAATCCTTGATCCTGAATTGACTTTAAGCATGCCCGCTTCGGTGACAGCAGCCACAGGAATTGATGCCATCAGTCATGCCATTGAAACACATGTGACGAATTGCAGGACAATGCTTTCCCAAATGTTCAGCCGGCAAGCCTGGCGACTTCTTGCCCCCGGATTAACAACGGTTCTGGACTCACATGATAATCTGGAAGCGCGCGGGGCTGTTCTTCTAGGTGCCCATTATGCGGGATGTGCCATCGAAAATTCGATGCTGGGTGCAACACACGCTTTGGCAAATCCATTAACCAGCCAATACAATATCACTCACGGAATTGCGATTGGAATCATGCTACCTCATGTGATTCGTTTTAATTCAAGTGTGGTTTGCGAATTATACGGAGAGTTAGCAAGCGACCTTCAGCTCTGTTCAGCCGACTCACCTGAAGCGGGAGCAGTCCTTGCAGACTATGTGACAGATTTAGTTCAAAAATCGGGGCTGCCTGGATCTTTAAGAGAACTCGATGTCGATCCGCATCGGTTTGGTGATCTGGCAGAAGAAGCAAATTCTCAATGGACAGGTCAATTCAACCCGCATCCTGTTGATATTCATTCGTTAAAGGAGTTGTACGCATGTGCCTACGAACCCTTTGTCGGATAGTGATTCTTTTGATGTCGATTTCTTTTTTAACAGGTTGCACGGAAACTTCTCCTTCCAACAGTGTTAATAAAGAAGCCAAGAATGAAGAAAAACAGAGTGACACCCCTGCCCTGAAAAAATCATCTGCAGAGCAATCCGTATCCGTCTTAAAAAAAGAAACCGTTTCAAATAAAGAACCCGAAAAAAAAATAAGCACCGTTCAGGCATCTCCCACACTGAAGCCGGAAGATATTAAACCACCCGGAAAAAACAGCTGGGCAACTTCCCGGAATGGACATTTTCAAAGAGGATTAGCAAAATGCGAACTTCCTGAAAAGCTTGAACTTCTCTGGAAAATTAAAACAGCAGATGGCGTTGTATCCACCGCAGCCATTGTAGACAAACTGGTTTATGTTGGCGCACTGAATGGATACCTATATTGCATTGATCGCATGACCGGCCACATTTACTGGAAATATCGCTCGATTGAAAATCTGGACCCGGAAGAATTTGCACCCGGTTTCAAGGGAGGCCCAACCGTCACTGACAAGCTTGTTTATATTGGTGACGAAGATGGTGTGATTCATGCGATTGATCGCCTGACAGGCAAAAAAGAATGGATTTTTCAAACCGATGCGGAAGTTGCAGGATGCCCGACCATCAAAGGAGAGCACCTGATAGTCGGTTCACATGACAGTTTTTTATATTGCCTGAATGCCACAAATGGAGAGATCGTCTGGAAGTTTCAAACAAATGACCGGGTCAATTGCTCCGCTGCTATTTCAGAAAACTTCACATTTATCGCAGGGT
>JAJRVU010000478.1 GCA_024277145.1 Planctomycetota bacterium | reverse complement strand
TCTAACAGTCACGAATACAAAGAATTACGAAAAGCAGCGACTCAAGATGCACTCACATCGGTTGCCAACCGCGGAGAACTGGAGACGAATTTAGCACGCTGGATGCGGGACTTTTCGACAGCAGAGAATCCAAGTCCATTTTCTGTCATTTTTTTAGATATCGATTTTTTCAAAAGAATTAACGATAACTACGGTCATAATGTTGGTGATGAAGTTTTAATTAGCCTTGCACAAATCCTACAAAAAGAATGTTATTCTGGTGAACTTGTCGGGCGTTATGGAGGAGAAGAATTTGTCATTCTTTGTCCTGATACCGATCTCAAACAGGGGGTCAAGCGTGCAGAACGGATTCGTAAAGCAATCGCCAATGCAGATGTAAGCACCACCCGCCCGGAAATTCAAGTCACCTCATCGTTTGGAGTTTCAGAAGCAGAACAGGGTGATTCGGTTGAATCTATAATTCGTCGAGCAGATAAAGGATTATACATTTCTAAAGAGACGGGACGCAATAAAACAACATCCCTTAGCAATGAACAATTGATGTCCGGGGCTGCTGAAGAGCAGACGAGTCAACCAATTCTTCATGATTCTTTCTCACGCAAAGATAACTTCTTTGCTTGTCTGGCTTCGGATATTGTTATTTATAAAATTGCAGGAATTGTTGATGATTGTGACGGAAAACTTCTTTCAGTTGCTCCCAGCAAAGCTGTGATTCAACTGGGAAATATCGGCATCTGGCCCTTCACAGGCTGGGGACAAACAGATGAGTCTCAACCGGTGAAACTTTGCATCGAAATTGGTGATGCACGAACAGCTAAAACCAAAGGACAACGTGCTTCAAAAATGGTTGAGATAGCCCTCTACATCAAACCACTCGGACGCTGCAAAAACTTAGAACTCTTCCACAAACGTGCAACACAAGTGGTTAATTTGGTACGCTCATACTTTGTTGTGAACGAGTAATTCTGCTTTTATTTTGTTTTATTGCAAATGGCATGAATATAAGCTGCGAAATATTCTTTGCATTGTTCATCCATCAAGGCACCAAATCTCACATCTTGTTGATTTGAATTTAATTCAATCAGGATATCTTTCACAGGACGTTCATTCACCTTGACGTTACCATATTCTAATGCCACTCTTTTCACATCTGCGATTTGAAATTGTTGTGTTCTCCCCAAACTTCCAATGCCCAAAAAAAGTTTGATGGTGTCATCCTCTGAGATGATTTTCCTTTTCCCTAAAAGCAGAAAACAGATGGCAATCGATAATATCATCGATGTGAGTAGAAATGGAATCAGAATGATTAAACTTGAACCAAAATTTTTCTCAGCAAAACCACTAAAAATAAAAAACAATGTCACTCCCAGTTCCATCAACAAAAACAGCATTAAAAAATAGGCTACTTTTGAAACCTTTTGATAAATCAGCGTGGGGTTGCTTTCTTCAGTATGCCATCTGATATTGTTGGGCGGGTTGCTTAAATCAAAGTTATCAAATTCAGAATCTGCAACTAACGAACTGTACTCAAACGTTTCATCACATGTTCTACAAAATGCAATATCCTTTGAAACATTGAAATCTTCAGGAGGAATATTTGTTTCACAATTAGGACATTTGATTGTCATGAGAACTCCAGATATCTGGTTACCTTCCAACATAATGACGCAGGGCATGGACCTGTGTTCACTTTGCAGTTTTTTATTTGCTTCACAATCTGGTTGACATTAGCCATATTCTTAACCTGGCAGAGCCAGAACCATAGAGGACAGTCAATTGATTCTCATTTTTTCTGTAGCTGGATTCGCAAGAATTCAGATCGTCGATTGTGAAATTGTCTGAATTCTTGCGAATCCAGCTACATGACATTCTATTTCCTGCGCATTTTACACACAATTTAATTGATAAGAGAATAATTCGTATTGAACCGAATAATACAAAATGTTAATTATGTGTAAGCCAAAGACTTGTCAAGAGTATCATGCCAAGACATTATGTTTATATCTAGGTAATACTTGAATTTTTGTTAGTATAGTACATTTTTCATACCACAAATCAGTCATCACTCATCCCATAAACAGGGTAATTTCTGTGTTTGAGTTTTCAAATTCTACTTGTGTCGTAGTTGGCACATTTAATATTTACATCATCCAACCGCAGTGGTTGGCAGAAATTGATGTAATTCCAGATAAAAAAAGATTACGTTTCAAGCAGACTTTCGGAATCCAGGTTTCAGGTTTCATCTTACTGATGAAGATAGTCTTCTATGGACTGTCAGACCAGATCGTCTAACGATTGAATCAAAAAAGCCTCATAAAGACTGCGGAACACATATTGCAGGAGTTTTAAAGGAATTACCTTGGACACCTATTATGGCAGTTGGATGTAATATTACATTTAAGTAGTCCGTGGTAAGTTTTTTACACTTTTGAAATACTCTCGATCGTCTGGGAGGGTGAGGCTCCTGCCGAACCGCGCCGGAAGTTTGCGCTTTCATAATAGGTTAATCTGCCGGCG
>JAJRVU010000477.1 GCA_024277145.1 Planctomycetota bacterium | reverse complement strand
TCCAAGACTGGGAGCTTGCCCCAGAATTCGCCCGGTATGCAGAAGCAGATTCTGTTGCCCATGCAAGGGGAGTTCACCCACCATTGAACGAACAACACAAAGATCATCAGCCACAGAAGCCAAGTGAGGAAAAAGATCACTGACCCATAAACCACTTTTACCACGTTTTTTGAATTTCCACGGACTCCCTAACCAGACTCGGCTTGCATTGGATTGGGCACGTTTTGAAACGGCGCCGGAGCCAATCGCTTTTCCTTCATGCGTTTTCAGGGAAGGTTTGGGATCAAATGTATCAATGTGGCTTGGTCCGCCATCCATAAAACAGAAGATGACATTTTTCACCTTGGCCAGATGATGCGTCTTCATTTTATTGGAAGTCGATTCACTCAACGCGTCTTCCGTCATCAAGCTACTTAACGCCAGCCATCCAAAACCAACAGAAGACTTTTGCAGGAATCCTCTGCGTGTCCGGCTTGTCGCAACTGAACCGGGGCATAATGAATTGTTGAATGGATTGAATTTCATATTGCTTACCGATAATAAATGAATTCTTTTGTGTTAAATATTGTATGACACACATGCTGCCACGCAACACGGTCATTCATCAATTCACTCTCTTTTTTATTGTTTCCAAAGTCTCGTACCAAATCGCTCCACCGGAGTATTTCGGTTTCGTCAGGCAATCGGCTGAATGCTTCTGCAAACATGACTTCAAGCCGATTTTTGATAGTTTCATGTTTCATTTTAATCAATCGATCTGCCCATTGCTCAGCTATATTAATCACAAAGGGATTGTTCATTAAAATGAGCGCCTGCGTGGGAACGTTAGTGACATCCCTTTTTCCGGTAGGAAGTTTCAAGTCAGGGAGATTAAAACCGGTCAGGAATTTAGGAGGATCCATGATTGACATCTTAATATAAATGGACCGACGACCATTTCCATCAAGAGGTCCGTTAAAGAGTCGCTTGGCAGGGTCCTCTTTTGTGCGAGGGGTATCAATTGGCTTTCCGTAAAGTTGACGATTTAATTTCCCGGAGACAGCAAGAAGTGAATCCCGGATAGACTCAGCCCCTAATCGGCGAGTGGGATAATGATGCACCAGGCGATTGTCAGGATCCAGTTTGAGTTTGTTTTCTGTGACAATACCTGCTTGTCGAAAGGTTCTGCTGAGCACCATTCGCCGAATGAGCCGTTTGGTTGACCATCCATCAGCAATAAATTCTTTTGCAAGATAATCGAGTAACGCGGGATGCGTTGGCTTGATTCCCAGATGACCAAAATCATTCGGTGTTCTGACTAAACCATTGCCGAAAATCCATTGCCAGACTCGATTGACATAAACCCGTGCAGTGAGGGGATGCTTCGGGCTGACCAGATAATTCGCCAGTTCAAGCCTGCCACTTCCCGTACTTTGATTAACAGAATGCTCTCCTGCAAAAACCTGTAAAAAATCCCGTGCGATTTCCGGCCCGATTTCATCAACATTCCCTCTAATATTCAAAGGGTAATTGATTGCAACAATATTTCGCTCATCCATACTGTTTACGGTTCTCGGAAAAGCGATACTGTTTTCTATTGTCCGATATTGCGTGACTAACTTATTCAATTGAGAACCTGATAGCGTTTTATTGTCGAGAAGCTGTTGAGATAATAACCAGTTCACAATTTTGACGTCCTCAGAGTTTGCGTTCCCTTTCGTCCATTTAGTGATTGTTTCTGTGAACCAGTGAGCGATATTTTTAATCGCGTCTTCTTTCGTTTCAGGAATCGTTTGTGAATAAAGTGATGCAAAACGGTTGAGTTCGTCCGCTGGGGTTCCATTTTCGGTATGAGCCACAATTCCTGTCAGGCTGAACCAGCTTCGTTTGTTAAAACCAAAATCATTTTCTGGTAATTTAGTTTTGCCGACGGTTGCCTTTCCTGTCCGGGGAGGAAAGTTGGGATTCAAATCGCTGGTTGCAATTTCAATGGTCTTTCGCTGAACTCCATTTTTCAAAACGGTATCTGTAAAAGTTCGCCATGTGGGGATTTGTTGATTCAGAAAAATCACATTTTCTGTTTGAAATGCATTATCAGGAATGCGTAGAAAACCACTCCATTCTCCCCCAGCCAATTGAATGCTGACAGATTTCCCGGAGATCTCTTTTTCCGGAGGCAGTCGTAACGCTCCGGGCAACTTTGAAGATAGAGCATTCGTATGATACCCCTTCTGCAAAATCCTCTGGATGATCTGATTTCCTTCAAGAGCAATCAATGGCGTACCGCCTGACACATATCCATGCGTCAGGCCATCACCTTCCGGGGTCCATCCTGCAGGGAATCCGGGAGTGGAAAAATCAGTGAGGATTTGAAAATTCCTCGCATTCAACGATTTATGTTTTTCATGGGCAGCTTTCCATTCACTGGCGAGTTTCTTCCAGATGTCAGTTGTGCTTTTATCTTGAGAATCACTGAAAAGACGTGAGGCAGGATGAATAATTTCATGGAGTTTCGGTTTTGGATTGTCGGCCTTTTTCTCTTTTGAGTCAGCTTTCTTTTCTTTTGGTTTGGCCAGTTCGACTCCAAATGCTTTTTTCCATAAAGTAACACGTTCTTTCAAGGATGAATCTTT
>JAJRVU010000476.1 GCA_024277145.1 Planctomycetota bacterium | reverse complement strand
TTAAATGATTCAATTTTTGAATGCTTCACATCACTTATTTCTTTAGTTACCTGTTCAACATACCAATCGACTTCTTTTGAGAAACCTTCAAATCCTAGAACAAGTGCAAAAGGATGATCATCACTAATAGCTACGGAAGAGGTTTTCTGAAGTTCATGATTAATTTTGAAAATTGCTTTTTTGTTGAACAGGTCACAAATGACCGGACGAACTGAACTTGTATTCATTAAAGTTAAATAAGATTCGATTTCTTCATGATTGCTGAAATGCAGGCAGACTGCACGAGTCGATTCAGGGATGGGAGTCAATTTAAAAGTGATTTCGGTAATGATTGCTAATGTTCCGAATGAACCAAGAAGCAGTTTACATAAATCATATCCTGCCACATTTTTGACAACGCGCCCTCCGGAGTGGAATAGCTTTCCATCTGAAGTGACAGCAGTGATTCCAATTACATAATCTCGCAATTTGCCCCGGCCGAAAATATGAGAGCCAATGGGATTTGTTGCATAAATTCCGCCAATGGAACTCTGGTCCGGTTCGATAATATCAATCGGCAAGCAAAGATTCTTTTCCGTGACAATTTCATAAAACTTTTCAAAGCTTATTCCTGCTTGGACAGTGATTGTCATGTCATTATAGGGGAAATCAACGAGTTGATTCATTTCAGAAAGATTGATCACAATTCCTTCTGAATCTGCGTGTAAAGAATCGGGAACAGGGCTCCCGTTACCAGAAGGGTAAATAGTTTTTTTTAAACCCTCTGAATTCGCTTTGAGGAACTCGCAAAGTTCTTCTTGTGATTTGGGGGTAAATTCTTCAGCAGATGTCATTATTCAGAAGCATTCATTAAATAAAAATATAATACGACAATTCAATTATAACGCAGCACGGCGACCGGGTGATTTTTTCTCGATCTGTTCCATTCCGCAGGCTCCTGCAGTCGGAAGCATTTTGCACGGACTGCAAAGACTTTTCGGGTTAAATGTTAATCGGACAGTTTCCATAATTTCAAGATCTTCTTTGGTGAATAATTCACCCATCAGGTTGATTTTCTCAACTCCAATTCCATGCTCACCGGTTACTGAACCTCCCAGGCGAATACATTCCCGCAAAATATCCTCACTGGCAAGAAGAACATTTTTAACCTGTTCCTCATCTCTTTCATCAAACAAAAGGATTGGATGAATATTTCCATCGCCTGCATGGAAAACGTTAACAATTCGGATGCCGAATTTTTCACTGGTGGCCTTAATGAACTTTTGAATTTCCGGTAAACGTGTACGGGGAACTACGCCATCTTGTGTGCAATAACTGGGGCTAAGTCTTCCGATGGCACCGAATGCCTGTTTTCGACATTTCCAGATAAGCTGTCTTTCCGTTTCGGATTCCGCTTTTCGAACTTCCCTTGCACCTTGCCTGTTGCAAATCTGTATGATTTTTTTCTCTTCAATTTCAACGCCAATTTCCTGGCCATCCACTTCAATCAGAAGAATCGCTTCCGCGTCCAGAGGAAATCCAAAATGAAACGCATCTTCAACAGCTTCTATAATTCCCTGATCCATCATTTCAAGAGCAGCCGGAATAATACCAGCGGCTATAATTTCACTGATCGCTTGAGTTGCATCTTCGACTGATTCAAATATTCCCAACATGGTGCGATAAGCAACCGGATTAGGAGTGAGTCGAACTGTCAATCGTGTGCAGATTCCAAGTGTTCCTTCACTTCCTACGAAAAGTCCCGTTAAATCATAGCCCGGAAGATTGCCGTTAGGACCACCTGTTTCAATCACTCTTCCATCTGGCAGAACAATTTCCAAACCCAGAACGTGATTAACAGTGACTCCATATTTTAAAGTATGAGGCCCCCCCGCATTGGTTCCTGCATTCCCGCCGAGGGTACAAGCTCCCTGGCTCGAAGGATCCGGTGCATAATGAAAGCCGGTGTTCTTAAGTTTCCGGGTCAGGTGAACATTAACAAGCCCCGGCTCAACAATGGCGTATCGATCCCGAATATTAATTTCATGAATATTTTTCATTCTTGTCAGAACAAGCATGACTCCACCACCAACCGGCAATGAACCGCCGGACAGGCTTGTTCCTGCACCACGTGCAATAAAGGGGATTTCATATTTGTTGCAAATCTTGACGATATTTGAGACTTGTTCGGTGGTCACTGGAAAAACAACCACATCAGGCTTGTTCTTTTCAACGACAAAACCATCACATTCATAAACAAGAAGCTCTTCTTCCTGGTCCAGAACATTTTCTTTGCCTACGATGGAATGGAGTTCAGGAACAAGTTTATTTATTTGATCTGAAGTTTGAGAAATGGGAGAGGTCATAGATTTTCGGACAATATTATTCTTTGAAATGTCAAAAAGATAAAACAGATATTTATAAATTCGCAGGATTAATAATTAAATCCATTTTTGCGTATGTGAACCATTGGTGCAGGTAATTCATCCGTTGCGGAAAGTTCTCCTCTGGAAATTTCGACCAGATAAATATGATGATCACCCGCTGAGATCGAATTGACAATGCTTCCTTCCATGAAGCCGATGGCCGTTGTCAAAACAGGTAATCCTGATTCCGACAGTATGGTTTCAATTCCTTCAAATGCAGGTTCATCTGGCTCAAATCCTTTTCCGTATTGTTTAAGGAAATCCATTTGATTTTCACCAACAAGATTCAGTACCAGATTTGAAGAATCTTTAAACCACTGATTGAGGTAACGTGACTGGTTGACAGCAACGGTCACCATCGGCGGATTAAAAGATGCCTGCATCACCCAGCTTGCAAGCATGCCTGTGGTGTTTCCCTGGCCATCTCCAGCAGTCAGAATAAAAACACCGCTTGGAATTCTTCCCAGTACAGGACCAAGTGACTGTTGCATCTCGCTGGATAATTCTTGATTGGTGGTCATGATATTCGATTCCTTCATATACCAGTTTGATCGGATCAAAGAATGATAATAAATAAAATTGCAGGATTACGTATAACTCTGATTTTATCTGTAAACGGAAGAATTATCCAATCAGAACGGAATTATTTCTCAAACTTCAGTCAGAGAGAATTGCTTATTAATGAGTAATCTAGCACGTTTCGACAAATAACATAGCGGGCATTGCCTAACGTTTGTTTTCAACGCTGTCAATTTTTGAAGTGATTCGACCCGAAGGTCCCTTCCTTGCATCAACTTTAATGGAACAGGTCACGCGATTACAGGACTTGCTCATTTCTTCATAACATTCTTGAACCACCTGGAATACCTCTTCCCAATCTCCTTCAATAATTGTTCCCATTGCAGTCAGTTTATAGTCCAGTCCGCTCTCATCAATAATATCAATTGATTTTGCAACATACTGACTGACACTTTCTCCTTCGCCCAAAGGAGTCATACTGAATTCCAATAATACCATGATTTTCTCCTGAAAATAATACAGATAGAAATAGATTCGAAACTGTGAATCCGTAAGAATTATACCAGATTACAGGAGAAAAGGTTTCTCAGTGAACAGGTTTTATTGCCAGTTTGAGATCCTGCTTTTGTTCTTTAACCCCGGTATGATTGAGAACTTTTTCAAGAATGCGGGAAGCTGTCGGGGCTGCAACGGTACCACCATAATGGCTTCTTCCAGTCGTCGGTTCATCGACTACAACCAGAACCAATACCTTTGGGTTATTTGAGGGGGCACCACAGACAAAAGAACAGACCAGTTTTGTGTGAGAATATTTCCCGGTTTCAGGATTAATTTTCTGGGCTGTCCCTGTTTTTCCGAAAACTGTGTAATCGGGCAGCTTGGCTTTTTTACCCGTGCCACGTCTGATTACTTCCGTCATCGGTTTTTCAATAATCCACTGACAGATTTCAGGATCAATGATCGGAGAGACAGTCCTTCTTTTTTCTTTTTCATCTTGCAAATTAAAACCTGCTGAATGAACTAACGACGAATTCATTGTTTTTAATACTAATCGTGGTTGAGAAAGGATTCCTCGATTTGCCAATGCAGCATGGGCCGAAATAAGTTGTAACGGAGTCACTCCAATTTCCTGACCCATCGGAATGGACCCGGTTGAATAAATGTTCCATTTTTTAAATGGTTGTACCAATCCCCGAACTTCTCCCGGCAGCCCTGAACCGGTCTTGCTTCCAAATCCAAACAGAACAGTCGCACGATAAAGCTGTTTGTTCGTTAATCGTTCCCCTATCTTGGCCATACCTATGTTACTTGATTTGACAAGGATATCTTCAATCGATAAATCACCATAACGATGATGATCGTGTAATGTTCGCGGTCCCATTCGATATCGGCCGCGCTCACAGTTGAGAATTTCTTCTTTAGCGATTCGATTTTTCTGAAGAGCCCACGCAACAATAAATGGTTTAAAAGTTGAACCCGGTTCAAAAACTGCAGAGACATTCAGGTTCTTCCAATCTTCAGGCATCGCTTTTTCAGGATGATTCGGATTGAATACAGGTCGTGAAGCAGAGGCCAGAATTTCACCCGTTGAGGGATCCATTACGGTGACGCAGGCCCCTTTCGGTTTCCATGTTTCCATTAATGAATCCAATTCTTTTTCGGTATGAAACTGGAGAACTGAATCAATGCTCAGGACAATGGTTTTACCATTTTTCGGATGGCGAATCGACAGGTCATCCATATCAATAATTCGACCACGTGAATCCCGAATGAGTGTTCTTTCTCCCGGAGTTCCTTGGATCTCATGATCAAAGCCCTGTTCAATTCCTCCTCTCCCGATTCCATCAATATTTCTTAAGCCAAGCAGATGAGCAGCGAGCGTTTCCTGTGGATAACAGCGGAGGAATTCCTGTTGAAATCCGTAGATGCTTCGGGAAAGTTCCAGCTTTTGAAAAACTTCTGTTTCCTGTTCGGAAAGTCTTCTTTTTACCCAGATGAAATATTTCTGGCCATTCTTTTCAATCTTTTTTTGAAGATCAATCGCATTAAGATTAAGTGCACCTGCGACTTGAGAAGAAATCTTTTTGACATCTTTAATATGTTTCGGAACAAGGTACAAGCTTTGAGTTTTAACACTTGTCGCGAGCAATCGACCATTTCGGTCAATAATATCACCGGGGCGCGCAGGGATGGATTGTGTGAAAGTATGTTGTCGATTTGCCCGTTGGGTTAATTCATTTGCCTGCCAGGTTTGAAGAAAAACCAATCGGCCAAATAAAATCATCCAACCGCAACAAATTGTCATGACGATAAATTTTAAACGCCAGTTCATCATGGTCTGCTATTATTTAAAAAGTAATATTCCAAGTTCATTACGAAAGAAGCTTAGAACGAAAGAAGAAGTTTCTGTTTCTTTTCTTCATTGTCAGCTTGATCAGGATCATTATTTGATTCTTCAGGTTCCTGCATTTTCTGATAGATTCTGTCTGGTGATCCATGCAGATGTGTGGTCAGTCTCAGTCGGGAATACTGATCCTGCAGAATGTCCTTTTGAAAATGCTGTTTGCTGATGGTACGCCGGATTTCAAGATTCTGTTTTTCAAAAAGAATCCCTATCAATGAAATGATGACCACCAAGATAATGGCGCAACAGAAACGAAAATACATTTGCACTTTCAATAAGCTGAAGGTTGGAACAGAACGAATTAAAACGACATTGAACAGTATCGTTATAAAATAATCATCGTTATAAAATGATCCGGTATTTCTGCTTATGCCTTCTGGTAAAAACAGGGTAAATTCTTTGTGTTTCTGGAGGGAAATAGGTCCGTACTCCAGCACAACAAAGATTAAGATACCTGTTTTATCGGGATTTTGACTCGGAGTCCACGAGGCGCACCTGGCTTGCATCAGCAGGCAATTGAAGTTTCATCCCAATTTTCAGATCGTGTGGGTTTTTGAGGCGGTTTCGATTTAATTCATAAATTTGAATCCAGCGAGAAGATCGACCCAGATGGCGTTTGGCTATTCCGGTTAGGGTATCTTTTCCACCTATACGGAAATATGGAATTCCCGTTGCTGTGTAATTAAACCCACTCGGTTTTCTGGATGGGGTTGGCTGAATTCCTCCAGCGTGGGCAACACGATGACGTGATTTGCGTAACCCTGCAATTAATTGAGGATAGTTTTGCTCTAAGATACCTCGGGATGGTACAAGCACTTTCATCCCAGAACGCATTTTTTTCGGGTCAGGAATTCTTTTTCTGTTATGTGCTGCCAGTGCCCTGAAATAACGAGACGTTCCATATACATTTTTCGATATCGACCAGAAGTTGTCATTATTTCGGACAACATGGATTGATAAATTTGGTTCATGTGAAACATGGGTTTTAGCAATGGATTCTTCAGCAATAGGTTCTTGAAAGGGATCTTTCACAGCCACTTTCTGGGAATTATCCTCTTCTTCAAAATCAACAAGAGGTTCAGCTTCAACAATTGTTTCAGTCTTTGCAACAGGCTGTTCCTGCGGTTCTTCAAAAATTTCTGTCTGGCTTGCAACCTGCTCTTCTTCCAATTCTAGGCTGTTGTCTTCAGGGATAATTTCTTCATTGGGGTTATTATCTGTCTCATCATTAAAGACAAATTCTTATTCTGTCTCTGCTGGTTCCGCTTGATTTGGAATTTCTTCATCAGTTGCAATATCCAGATTTTCATCATCTGCGAAAGGTTCATCCAGATCCATTTGCTCATCTAGCTCTTCTGTTTTGTCTTCAATCTGTGCAACATCATCTTTTACGAATTCATCTACTACGAAATCATCCGCCGGTAATTCACTCTGGTTAGATTCAATATTATCTGCTTCTGATTCAGCAACAAATTCATCGCTGTTATCAACCAGTTCTTCGTTATCAACCAGTTCTTCATCGGCTTCGAGTTGATTTTCTTTCTCGTCAAAAAAGTCGTCATCATTATTCTGTGCTACTTCATTGGAAGGCTCTTCTTCAGAATCATCAAAAGTCAGTTCCAGTGGTTCAGCCTCTTCTTCAGTATTATTTTGGGCAATATTTTCAGATGGTGTTTCTTCGGTTTGAATAGCTTCAGGCTCATCCAGAACAACAACATCATCCCCTTCTTCTTCATTGATTTCTTTTGCAATCGAGATTGGTTTTGCAGTTACCTCAGGCTTGGCAGATTCTATTTCTGTGATTTCTCCAGCAAGTTCGCTGGCACTCTTTGGAGTCGCTGCATCAGGGGCAACGGGAACAGGATCTTTTTCTTCTTTGGCTTGAATGACCCCATTTTTAGCCAATTCTTTCTTTTGATGTTCCACTTTTTTCCAGACGACAACGCTGAAAGCAACAATCAAAATAAAAATGATTCCGAGTCCCATTTTTGTTTCAGTGGCCATTACTGACATCTCCTGATAGTTCTGTTCGATAATTGTTTAATAGGTGATAATATAAATCGTGATCTTGTGGGTGAATAAATCCTGGCCCGGATAGGATTTAAACTTTAATTGCAACGCGTAGTTTTGCACTTCTGGCACGGGGATTGATTCTGGATTCTGCAGGGCTTGCTATAATTGGCTTGCTTGTCAGGTTTTTCCATCGGCTTTTATCTCGAAATGCATTTTTGACCATTCGATCTTCCAATGAATGAAAACTGATGATAGCAACGAGACCATCTGGATTTAATGACTCATGTGCAATTTTTTTAAGGAATGTCTCCAGTTGTTCCAGTTCCTGATTCACTGCAATTCTAAGTGCCTGAAAGACTCTTGTGGCTGGGTGCTTCTTAGCGGATTTCTGATTTGAACTTCGAGGTGTACAGTCTTGAATCAGGTGGGATAAATCTTTGGCAGAATGAATTTGATTCTGGTTTCTGGTCAAAACAATTTTTTGTGCGATCTGTTTGCTATATCGTTCTTCACCATATTCATGGAAAATGTTTTCAAGCTTTTCTTCGCTGGATTTTTCAAGAAGTTTCCAGGCAGGTTTTCCCTGTGTGGTATCAAAGCGGAGATCCAACGGCCCTGTCGAATCAAAACTGAATCCTCGCTGATCATCTGCTAATTGATCAGAGGAAAGTCCCAGATCGAGCAATATTCTGTCAACGCCGGGAATCTGACATTCAGTAATGACATCATTCATTTCTGCATAACTTTTCTGGAAAAGCTGATACGAGCCTCCTTCAAGTTTTTGTTTTGCAAAATTTAACATCATTTGATCACGATCCAGACCAATCAAATTTCCTGAGGGCCCAATGGCTTCCATTATTTTACTTGAATGTCCACCTGCACCAACTGTTCCATCAAGAACCGTCAACCCTTCACTTAATTGAAGTTGTTGAATTGTTTCTCTTAGAAGAACTGGTAAATGAACAGAAGAGGCACTGTTGCCCATTGTTTTACTTGAATAAAAGGAAATGTGAATTGGGAGTTTTACGTTGATAGGAAATTCAGGAGAGTCTGAAATGGGAAGTGGGATAAAAAACTTATTTTCAGAGGAATCTATTCCTGAATCTAGTGCAGACTTTTAGCTTATTATTAGATTTATGGATAGACCGATTTTCAATATAAATAAGATATTATAAACGCATGTACCTCAGGTGGCATCATGCCACCCGAGTGAGGTCATACGTCGCGGATAAATTCAGTTCATCAGAGTTGGCTCCGCTAGGAGAACCATCCATGGTCTCCTTATTCCGCAAACCCGGCAGCCAGCGGAAGTAAGTTAGTTTTAGAGTGAGTTTCACTTATGTGTAGCGGGTTAGAGTCTTGGAATATAAATTCCATGTTATCCAGTGTCGCTACAGTTAAGTGCAACCTGCACCAGTGGGTAGAAATTGAATTCCTTTTCGTTATTTTATTTAGCTTGTTCTGTATTTATTCTTCAAAAGCTTCTGTTGCTAATTTGTCAAAATCATCCTGGTGAGAATCAAGAAAGCTGTCCCAACTGGACTTGTTCCATATCTCTGCATGATCTTGCACGCCAATTAATATTAATTCATCTTTTAAACTAGCCAGATTGACCAGTCTGTCAGGTATTCTTATTCTTCCTTGTTGATCCAAAGGAACTTCCTCTGATCGGGAATAAAGAAGTCTCAAATAGTTGCGAAATGGACTTTTATTGGTTGTGACCTCTTTAAGGCGGTCAGATAGTTGATTAAATGTTTCAGGTGAATAGAGCGAAAGTGATGTTTCTGTCCCCGGAATAATGTACAAATTTTTAATTTTTTCATTCGAGAATTGTTCTCGAAGTTTTTTGGGAATCGCAATGCGGTTCTTTTGGTCCAAACTTCTTTTATACGTTCCGGTTAGAACCATTATTCACCACAATTCCCCACTTGTCACCTACAGGCATCAATTTACCATCCAATTTCAAATGGTCAAGAGGGATGGAAACCGTGAACTCGATTGAGGGCAGGAGACTTTCCCTAGCTCCAAACTATGACAGGGATTGGGGATTATTCTTTTTTTTAAAGATTCTCAAATTTCACTGAGAACACAAAAAAGAGAAGCAGGAATTCGGGCTACTTCATAAGGAAAGAGAGGTAGAGATTTTCGTATTGTTTGATGACATGATCCCACGTAAACGATTGTGATACAACAGCTTGCGCTTTCTCTCCCATTTGTGAAGCATGGGAAGAGTTTGAGAGGAGATACTCAATTTTTTCAGCGAGAATTATAGGGTTATCGATGGGAACCAGCAGCCCTGTTACACGATCGTCGACTAATTCTGAGGTCCCTTCCACTTCGGTTGCAGCAACAGGAAGCCCAGCGGACATCGCTTCCAAAATGACGTTAGGCATTCCTTCCCAACGTGAAGGGAGGACCAAAAAGGAAGCTGCCTTCATTAATTCAGGGATATCAGACCGCCAACCCGCAAAATGGACCTGATTTTCCATTTTCTTGGTCTTCGCAGTCTCTTGTAATTGATTTTGAAGCGGCCCAGAACCAACAAAAAGAACATGAAGGTCAGGGTTTTCAGGAAGAAGTTTTTCCAGAGATTCAAGCAGGACAAACGGGCCTTTCTGTCTTTCTAGTCTCCCAACAACAATTGCTGTTTTTGCATTGGGAGGAATTCCAAATTGCCCCAGATCAGCTGGTTTAGCCGAAGAAAACAGCTCTGCATCAACTCCATTAGGAATAATGGCCAATTTATGCTCAGGAATCTTCCCCAATTTATGTGAGAATTCTGCGACATCTTTACTCACGCAAACATGATTATCGACCATACGGTCTGTCAGATGATCAACCCATAAAGGAAGATGGCTTCGTCTTTCCGCCACCCGGATTCCTGAAAGGATTGTTTTCACACCGGCTAACGTTCCTGCAATGCGACCAATAATATTCGCGTGAAAAAGATACGTTTGAAGAATTCTTGGCTGAGTCCTCCTTAATAGCTTGGTCATCTGTGGGATGATCATCACATCCCGATACGTTTTTGCACCCAGGCAGGTGACCGGAATATCAGCTTGAATTAAAGGATCAACCATGACACCCGGATCAGAAAGACAAAAGACATGAGGTTCCCATTTAGTCCGATCAAGTCCGGTAACCAGTTGAACAAGTGCTCTTTCCGCTCCTCCCGGGTCAAGTTCAGTAATTCCAAATGCAATTCGACAGGGACCTCGAGCCTGAAATTCACGGGCTTTCTGGTCAAATTCCTGAGAAGTCATTTGGAGTTTGGTATTTCTCATTGCTTAAGTCTTATAAGAAAAATGCCTGAGTGCTGCTGGATAATTAACATGATTACGATTCAACTGATCACAAGGTGAAAACGTGGGATTTCAGCAGAGGCATCTTCTGGAAAGGGGTGATTTTGTAATTCCGCTGCTTGTTATTACGAAATGTATCATCAGTTTGTTGAAGAATTATGCTCAATTTATCGAATTCAATCATATATTTACAAATAGAGCAACAGGAATTATCACTTGTCTGGCACTGTGTTTAAGCAGAATTATCGAGCAGTGGGCATGGATAACAATTGGATTGAATTCTTGTTAAAATTCAGATTCACAGACAAAAATATGATATTTTTATAGTTAAAAACAGATTTAAGAATAGAACAGAAAAATTCAAAATCAATGATGATTCCTTTGGATGAAATTCAAGCATACCATTATGACTTGCCCGAAAAACTGATTGCATCGCAACCCGCAGAAAAACGGACTGATGCTCGATTAATGGTTGTGAACCGTGATAAAGGGAGCATTGAGCATCATACAATTTGTGATCTGCCCCGGTTTTTCAATGCAGGAGATTGTCTTGTTTTGAATAACACGCGCGTGGTTCCTGCAAAATTGATTGGGGAAAGAACTGCCACCGGCGGGCGTTGGGAAGGACTTTTTCTCAGGGCTGATGATAAAAATCGTTGGCTTTTAATGGGGCAGACAAGAGGGAAATTAAAACCAGGTGAACAGATTTCAATCCTGCCTGCACATGATTCTGAATCAGAAAACAGGTTACTGTTAAATCTCATCGAACGAGATGAAAATGGAGTCTGGACAGCAGAGCCAGAGAGCGATGAGCATTTTGTTACTCTTCTTGAACAATTTGGAACGGTTCCGTTGCCTCCCTACATCAAACGAACGCTGGCCAGTCGAGAAGATTGGGAACGTTACCAGACTGTTTATTCTTCCGTTCCCGGTGCAGTGGCTGCGCCGACAGCAGGTTTGCATTTCACGCCGGAACTGATTGATCAATGCACTGAAAAAGGTGTCAAAAAAGAATATGTGACGTTGCACGTTGGTATGGGAACTTTCAAACCTGTAACCGTTTCAAAACTGGATGATCACATAATGCATTCCGAATGGTGTCAGCTTCCCGAAGAGACCGCTAAAATAATTCAGTCAACAAAAGATAACAATGGACGCGTTATTGCAGTTGGCACAACATCCGTTCGAACATTGGAATCCGCTTGTAGGAAAGAGTTAAACGGTGGTTGGTCAGGCGAAACCGATTTGTTCATTCGCCCCCCCTACTCTTTTCAGTCTGTTGATGTGATGCTGACCAATTTTCATCTTCCGCTATCCACATTACTGGTACTGGTTTGTACATTTGCAGGTTATGAATTGATGATGCAGGCATACAAAGAAGCCATCAAAAATGAATACCGTTTTTTCAGCTATGGCGATGCCATGCTGATTATATAAGTGTATTCTGAACTTCAAATTATTTTGCAAAGGGGATGCTTCCGTCCATGTATCGCCAGTTTTTAATGAATGAAATCAGGTCCGCCATCTGATCTTTGCTCAGGTCTTTTTCAAGACCAACAGGCATTAATGAAACGCCATTAGATCTAAGTTCATCGATATCCTGCCTTAGCAGGGAAACCATTTTTCCTTCCGGTTGCCTGATGGTAATGGAAGAAGATGTTTCGGAAACAATAATTCCCGTCACAATCTGACCACTGGTTTTGACGACAGAATAGCTGAAGTAATTGTTATCAATCGCCTGGTTAGGATCAAGGATTGAAGTGAGCAATTGAGCTGGTGTTTTGACCCGGGAATCTGAAATATCAGGGCCGACATTGACACCAATATCTCCAATTTTATGGCAAGTGGTGCACGTTTTTTTGAAGATTTCTTTTCCTCGTTTTGCATTCCCTTCTACCGTCAGTACAGATTGGTAATCTTTAAGTACTTTTGAACGATCTTTCGGCATTGCATCTTTCAGCAAGGTTTTTACTCTTTTTTGAACAGTCGGATTTTTGATAGCCATGATTTTTTTGATGCGATTAATATCCAGTTCAGTGCTGGCGATCTCTTCCTCTTCGATGCTGTCCAGTAATTTTGAAGTTAAGGAGACATGAGAGAGGAATAAATCAAGAATGGCTCTTCTAACAGCAGGAGGCTGGCTTGGGAATTTATCCAGTAATTCATCTGCCTGACTTTCCTGAATAAGGTTTCGGAAACTGGTTAGTGTGCTTAATGATGTCTGCTGCACGGAAATTTCAGTGTCATTGGTTGCAAGCTTAACAACCGCGTTTACAGAGTTTTCTTTAGGTGAAAAACGTATTAACCGGATGTTTTTTATTCGTTCAGCAATAGGATTATTCTTATCGGAAGCAATAGAGATGGAATTTTCGAAAATTTTGTCTGTCTGCTTCAATACCGTTTCTGAATCGGGGTGTCCTGAAATGATTTTGTTAATTGATTTTCCACGACCTGCATATCCTTCTGAAAGTCCTGAGAGAATGGATGTTTTGATTTCGGGATTGGAAATTTGAGCAAGAATGGAAAGAGAATCTTCAATTTCTTTCTGCTTTGTTCGGGAACCAATGAGTCGGGAAACTTCAAATAATAATTCGAGCTGTTTCACTCCAGCAGAAGATTCAGATAATTGATTTGCAAATTGTTTTAAAAACGGAACAGGTTGTTGTGACAGCGATATTGAAATAGCGTTTTGAATCCACGGTAAATGGCCATTTTTTGATGCAATGGAAATAAGTGGTTTCAGGATCGCACGGTTTTCTGCTATCGTTCCTAGTGTTAATGCTTGCTGAAATTGGTACCGAGCAGAACTGTTTTTAACAACTCGCGTTGCAATTTTCTGCAAAGCTGGACTGCTGTTTAATAGCGGTTCCGACAAAAGCAGGATTTGCTCGCGAACTTTGTCATCCGTTTTGGGATTGTTGAAAATTTCAGTAAGAATTCCGGGATTGATACCGCCGATTCCATTGATCGCCCATAGACCTTGTACCTGTCCAATCGGATTGTTGCTGTTTCTGACGACTTTCAGGATTTCAGGAATGCAGGATTTGTCCTGTTTTTCATAAATTAAACGGGCAGCGGTTTCACGTTGCCAAGAATTGGAATGCCCCAGCAACTTGGCCAATTCGCTTAAGGAAAGTGAAGAAAGATTCTCAGCCTGATTTTTCTTCATCTTGTTTTTAGGAACGATTCGATAAATCCGTCCGCGATCATTTCCGTAATAAGAGTCAGGACGGTTTTTTAATTCGACTGGAACAAATTGCGGATGTTCAATGACAGCTCGGTACATATCGACGACATAAAGATTGCCATCGGGTCCATTGTTTAGATTAACCATCCTGCACCATTCATCTTTGGTGGCAAGAAATTCTGTTTTTTTACGACCGTATTTGCTGCCGAAAGTTGCTCCCTTTTCAAAAAGGATATCGCGATGAACCAGATTTCCGGTTGGTTCACAGATGAAACTGTTATTTTGAAATTCATTCGGCAATGAATTACCACGGTAAATGGTCACCCCACAACAGGCGGTAAATTGCCCCGCATGGAGATTGGAAGTTGTCCAGAATTTGCTGATGGGATAAATACGAGATTCAACCCCTGCAGGAGAAACGTCGTACATTGTTTCTTTGATTAGAATATGAGGATTTCGCTTGATGTAATTGTTATCCAGTACAATATGCCTGCATGGGTTTCTGTTTGTGCAGATGAATCGGTTTCCATAATTATCAAACGTCAGGCCAAATTGTCCTAAACCGGAAATCGCTTCATACTCCCCTGTTAAAACATTAAAACGAAAATCCATTCCACTGATGCTGACAGGTTTGGCATTTTCTTTCCATTTATCACGACGTGCAATTACTTTTCCACCGCGTAACCCATTAGAAATATAAATTTGATTATTGAGCCCGAATGTTGGATGATTGGCTCGAAGTTGGGGGTTCTTTTCCATAAAGCCGGTGAACCAGATTTCTTTTTCATCAACTCGGTCATCCCCGTTTGTATCTCGAAAGAATGCAACCGTTCCCCCATAGGTGACTATTAAGCCATCTCGCCACGGTTGGATTCCGGTTGCAAACATAAGATGATCCGCAAAGATGGTCGATTTTTCGTAATAGCCATCTCCGTCCAGATCGTCGAGGACTCGGATCCGGGAGACAGGTTTTTCTCCTTCTTTGGGTCCGTTAGGGTAATCACCCATTTCCACAACCCATAATCTTCCGTTCGAATCAAAACGGATAGCAACAGGGTCAACCACCTGCGGCTCAGCAGCGACTAATTCAATTTTAAGCGATGGATGAAGCTGGAAATGTTCCAGTGACTCTTTTGGGGAAAAAGGGCCAACTCCTTTATGTTTTTCTACGCTTTTTTGTTTTTCTACGCTTTTTTGTTTTTCTACAGTGGGCTCAAAAGAATAAGCCGAGTTAATTGAAAAAAACGTTAAGAACAAAAGGTAGGAGTAAATGGAAATTCCGGGAGTGGTTATCTTGGTGAGCGTCATTAAATTTCTCATTTTATGAATTTCTTTTGAAGTCAGAAAAGGCTGATATTTCACTCAGCTTGATTTAAAGATATACTTCGGTAAGCTGTTGAACTACATCTTGTCCAGCTATTATAACCCAATAATGTGCCAGACTTGTATGTCAAATTCTGAATAATATCCTGTCAGCAAAAAGAATTAACTATCCATGAAAAATCATTACATCGCATTTTGCCGTTTTTTAATTTCTGCGTGGATAGGTGGTGCCATTCTCTTTGTTATCTCTTTAGTGAAAGTGATTACAAACGAAAAATTGTCATCCGATATCCGTGATGTTATTGCGTTGATAAATTTCCCCATTTTTTATATTTATGGATTTGTTCTTGTCACGGTTTGCTTCATGATGTCAACTCGTGTGGTCAAGCATTATGAAGTGGGGAAGATCAGGTTGAAGTGTTTTCAAATTCTCTTGTTTTGTTCACTTCTTGTTATGGCGCTTGATTACTTTTTGGTTTACACACCCATGAGGCAGATGATTATTGATTCAAAATGGGGGGCTCGGCCGGATAATTTTCAGCTTTATCATAAGATTTCTATGTACGTGTCTGCTGCCCATTTGAATTTATCATTTATTGCAGCCATCCTGATTTGCTGGCCGAGAAAACTCCCTGAAAAATGGTATTAAAACCATGGATTATATTACAAGGAGAAACTGCAATCTGTATTAATCTTTCAAGTGGAAAAGTCTTTTCAGTGCTTCAAGTAACCCTTCAGGTGATCCTTCTTTGGCTTCTTTTCTGAGAACTTCCAAAGGTGGGTGAAGCAATTTATTGACGACTCTCTCAATGCTTTTCTCAATTTCTTTTCGATCCGGATCTTCCAGGTGGGATAATTTTCTGAAAAGAAGTTCAACTTCTTTTTCCCTGACCTGATGCCATTCTTCACGCAGTCTTTTAATAATAGGCCCCGTTGCCTGATGATAAACGTCCTGCATGAATTTATTTGACTCTTCTTCGATGATGAGCTTCGCTTTTTTGACTTCCTTTTTTCGAAGCTTTCTATTGTTCGCACAAGTTGTTTCGAGATCATCAATATCATAAAGGAATATTTCAGAATCAATGTCTGCAATCCCAGTCTCAAAATCTCGTGGTGCCCCTAAATCCAGAATGAAGACCGGTTTTTTATTTGCAGCTTTTCGGAGTTTTCGGAAATGGTATTCCTCAACAATGGCGTGGTCTGATCCTGTTGTGCTGACGATAATATCAGCTCCTGCCATGCATTCGTATAACTGCTCAAAGGGAAATGCTTCACCATCACATTCTTCAGCCAGTGTTTTTGCATTTTCTAAACTACGATTGACAACTTTTACGCGGGTAACACCTTCGTTTTTCAAATAACGAAGCGTTTCGAGCGCCATTTCCCCTGCCCCGATGATAAGAATAACTTTGTCATCAAAGCGGTCAAATATGTTTTTTCCGAATTCACCGACAGCGACACTGGCAATAGAAACCCGGCCTTCACTTAAAGATGTTTCGGAACGAACCCGTCCTGAAACATTGATTGCTCTTTGGAAAAGGGAATGAGTGACGGGTCCGCAAGCCTCTTCTGTTTGTGCGGTTTTGTAAGCTTCCTTCACTTGATTAACAATTTGTGGTTCCCCCAGAACCATACTGTCCACGCTCGAAACAACCTCAAACAAATGTTTAACTGCTTCTTGGCCGGACTCGGCAATCAGATCATCAGAAAAAGATTGGATAGGAATGTTATGGAATTCACTAAAAAAACGAGCGATATCTCCATTCGATGGAGCGTGTTTTAATTCTTCATGAGCAGTATAAAGTTCCACTCGATTGCACGTGGAAAGAACAACCATTTCTACACCGGGGTAATCAGAGCGAAATTTGTGATACGCATTTTTCAACTGGTCTTGAGATGAAAACGCTAACTGTTCGCGCATCGACAGATCAGTAGTTTGATGATTACAATATGTCACCAGTACTTGCATCGGTCGATATTTTCCTTCTTTTTTAAAGGGTGTGTCCACCACCAAAAAACATAATTCCAACAATGGTAAATAAAGAAAAACCACAAGCCCAGAGTGTCATCCAGGCAACATGTTTCCCCGCGCTGTCCTTCTTCTTCACCAATAGCCAGATATAAAACATGGCCATGATAACAAGGGCAATGCAATTAATGATGATTGTCTGATGCGAAAGCGTGATGGTCGTTTTTTGAGAGTAATTCAAATACCAGATATACCCCCCGGTAAACATGCCTAGAAACAGTAATGGTACTGCCATCGTCACAGACCACCAGTTCCATTGCGCAAGTTTTTCAAGGCTGGGGAGCTTCAGTCGCTGACCAATGAATTTTTTCTGTTTGAGCCTGCGGTGTTGATAAACGTACATGGTGCTTAAAACAATGCTCAAGGTAACACCTGTTAACCCAATCAGAAGTGTTGACGTATGAAGCATCAGCCAACGTCGTTTTGCACTTTCAAGTAACTCGGTATTATCACGTACAAAACCTTCGGGGGAATCACTGATCAGGCTGGCGGCTGCAATTAAAGCCATTGTTATAGGCAAAATAAATAATCCAATGGAAAGCTCTCTTCGGATCAGGTTGATGATCAATAAAAAGAGAATCAATACCCAGCCCAATACCAGAAGCCAGTCTTGCGTGGAACTGAGCAGCGGTGGCAATTGTGTTTGCTGATGGCGGGAAAGCAGGTAAGTTGTGTGAGCCACAAATCCAGCCATTGTGAATATGTTTGTAACTGTTCGACTAACATTCCAACGGGAATAAATACGAATCATCTCAAACGCAAACACGGTCAGGTAGCTCATCAGAAAGCAGGAAACATGCACTTTAAGTAGAAATTGCATGTACACTCTTAAGCTCCGGTGTATCGTTGAGGATGTTATTGCTAAATCAGCCCGGCATCGGGACACATAAAACGACGATTTAAAAGTTATATTATACCGTTTGTTTAAGAGACAATTGTATCGTTTAATACGGAATTTCTCAATTAACACTCTAAAAGAACCTGCAAACTCTCAGGAACTAGACTGTTTCTACAATTGATGTAGAGGGTTTAAGTGTTTTCCCGACTACGGGGTACAGTGCGTCACGTTCTACAGCATTTCCAGATATTGTCTAGCTACTTATCTGGCTTCTGATTGAAGACCGTAATCTTCTATTTTCTTATGGAGGGTATTCCTGTTAATTCCAAGACGAGTGGCTGTTTTGGTTTGCGTTCCCTGACACATTTTAAGCATTTGAAGGATCAGTTCTTTCTCAACCATACTGACAATTTCAGGATGCAGGCCATTTTTTGAATTCTGGAATTCATTAAATCCGCGGGAAACTAATTCTTTGCAAAGTGAAGAGAGATCTGTTTTTCGCGATTTCCCTATTCTGACAGGAGCCATCCCCCGGACATGAGGCGGAAGCATTTCCACTTTCAGCTCATTACCATCTGTCAGAACCACGGCGCGTTCAATGTAGTTTTGAAGCTCTCGGACATTTCCTGGCCAGGAATACGTTTTCAGCATATCAAGTGTTGCTTGTAATGGCTGAAGAGTTGTTTTCTTTTCCTGTTCTGCATAGTTTTTCAGGAAAAAATTGACCAGATCAGGAATGTCTTCTGTTCGTTCAGATAAAGAGGGGAGATAAATTGGAACGACATTTAGCCGATAATATAGATCTTCCCGGAAATTTCCTTCTTCAATTTCTGTTAAAAGATCACAGTTCGTCGCTGCAATGAATCGGCAGTCAACTCGAACAGTACGCGTATCCCCTACTCGCTCGAATTCATGTTCCTGTAAAACTCGAAGCAATTTAACTTGAAGATGAAAACTGACCGAGTTGATTTCGTCAAGAAAAATGGTTCCACCGTGGGCAGCTTCAAAACGACCAGTTCGGTTTTCATTAGCTGAAGTGAATGCACCTTTCACATGACCAAACAATTCACTTTCAAGAAGACTCTCACTTAATGCTCCACAATTAACGCGAATAAATGGACCCGAACTTCGCGGACTTAAATCATGAATCGCGCGGGCTATTAATTCCTTCCCAGTGCCTGTTTCGCCTGTTAGCAAAACTGTGGCTGAACTCTTGGCCACTTGCTCTGTCAGGCGATAAACTTCACTCATGGCTTTGCCTTGGCCAATCATTCCGTGAAAACCATCCGTGGAAAGTGTTTTATCGTTCGTTGTAACCATGTTCAGAAAAGATACCCCGGTGAATAGGAAGCTCAACTTATTAGAGACGGCTTAAATGACTGAAAATATTTAAAAATGACATTTAGTTGAGCACTTGCCTTGATTGTACGCGATTGTTTGTGAGTTGGAATTGATAACCAGGAAATATGTGGGCGGAATTAAATAATTCATCAATTTATAATGATTGACAAACTATTTAGTGCAAAAAGAATGTGCAGGAGTGTTGATTGTTGGGCAGGTGTGGGTGTTAGTTAGCAGAATTCGATTTGGAGTGGATGTCTTTTTTCAGGTACTTTTTCAAACGAGTTCCAATACGAGAGGAATTCGGCTGGAGGATACCCATGATAGAAGAAAGAGCATTTGCAATTTGTGGATCAGATTCCTGTTTCCATAAATTTTTAACTGCCAGGATATCCTTGTTTGTAAGGAGCAGGCTATGTTTTTGAATGTGGTTTCCCAGAATTGTCGCTGCGAGTAATCTTTGATTTTTCGGGAGATTCCTGTTGATTACAACCTGTTGCAGAGCGGTTTGAGTTTCTCGGGAAGGAATAGCAGAAAGGGCTTCCAAAGCATCAAGGGCCAGTTCCTGATCCTGCATCGCTAAATACAGTGCGCTTTCTGCAGGATGAAGAGGGAAAAGATGTGTCCTTTTTTCTTTTGAAATGTTTTTCAAAAGAATCACTGCCTTTTTCATCATCATTCGTCGTTGATCTTCTGGAATATGATTTCCAGAAAAAACAGAAACGAACGGTTTAAGCTGAGGGTCTATATTTTCTTTACTTGTGACTTGGACAAGGTAGTGGACCTGATCATAACGAGTCAGTAAGGAGGCCACTTTATGTTTTCCACTTTCCGGGCCATAAATGAATATGGGGATTCCGGAAGTTCTGGAATCTGCACGGAAATTTGCAATTGTTTGAGAAAGATTCCATCGGATTGTGTTCATGTGAAGCAGGACAAATTCAATATTCCCACGCTCTGAAGCAAGTCGGAAACCTTCCCGACCATGAGACAATACATCTGACTGGTAATTTGATTCTCTCAATAGAGAAGCCATTTCGTTTCCACGAACCGTATTGGGGTCAACAACAACACAAGCAGCAATTCCAGAATCATTTAATGTTCGGGCAAGAATCGAAACAATCCTGCTGGAACCGGAAAAATGTTTTTTGGGTGCTAGTTTCAGAATGGTATCCGCTGCTTCAAACTGGATTACGGGATTCGGGTAATTCAATGCTTCAAGAATGACCGAATGCTTTTTTCCCGATGTATGGAGATCATGAGGTGTTGCAGTATGGGATAACACTCGCAATGCAGTCACTGCAGTTTGAATTTGTTTTGATTGCAATGAAAGTTCAAGAGTTCTTTTAATGACTTTTGAGCCGGTGGAGTAAGCCAGGTTTAATGCTGTTCCTGGACCATCAGGAAGTTTATCTTCACCATGATTCAAGCGGTCTGATTCCAATGCAAACCCCATGAAGATTGCCTGGGCATCATTATTTTCTGGATCTATATCAACCAGTTGACCGGAAAAATGTTTTCCCAAAATGACTGTTGCTCGTGCCGGTTTAATTTTATTAATGAAGACCGTTCTTTTTGCGGGATCCCATTTCCAATAAGTAACCAATCCATTTCCATCTGTTGCCCAGGATATTTCACGCATGAAATAGGTTTTAGTCAGTTTTTCAAGTTCTGCAACCACGTTTGCCTGAGTGATCGATTGGACCTTTTCCAAATCTGTTTTGTAGATATTAGAAAGGGCTTCCAAGGCAGATTGACGTATGCCGGTTGGTGAATCTTCTGAAAATGCGGGATACCAAAGAAACGCAGCTTCTTTCAATCCGCCGACTCGGCCAATAGCGCTGACCATTTCTGATTTGAGGCTTTCATTTGTAGTTTCAAGGCTTCCAATAATGGGTGGGATCGCTTGTTTTCCAAGATGCGTGAGAGCTTGAATGTAACGAACTCGATCTGAATCTGAAAGATCCTGTTGTAGCAATAAGATAATTCTTGGGACAGCGAATGGGCCAGCTGCATGCAAGTCTTCAAGAACCTGAGCATGATCAGTTGTATCCAGTACCAGCAGTCCAAGTAGCTTGTCAACCCGGCCAGGATTCATTGCCTGGTTCACAAATGCCTGATTGATTTTTGTAAGAAGTCTGTTTGTGTAATCTTTAAGTTCATCAACTCTTGAAAGTTTCAAGAAGACCGCTGGGCCATATTCGTCACGAAGAGTTAGAAGAACACCATCTCCCGGATTGTCAGAGATCAGTTTTTGAAAATATTTTTTTGAAAGATCAAGTCGACCCAGTCGGTACATCAAGAAGGCTGATTTGAACAACTCTTCCGGGCCTTCAGGTTCAACCAGCAATGGAGAATCTTTGTCTGCAAGATTGCTTTTGTTATTAGCTTCATTCGCAACCACTTCTACATTAGTTGTGTCCGTGTCTTCCTGCGCTGACAACCAAATAGCCTTGCCAGGCACGATGCACAGTAACAATGCAGTGATTAATAATTTCCAGGGAATTTGAAGCATTCAATAAACTCCGGAGAAGCCGTCACTGACGAACTCACTCCGACTTTGTAATCTCTTGACTTGATTGACGTATATCAAATTTATTTCAAAGAAAAATTTGAGGATAACCCAATTAGAATTCTTATTTGAATTCAACTTTAAATCCTACAAAATCAACTCAGAAAAGCGTGTGAACAACAATGGCCCAAGATGCTCTATACTAAAAGGAACAGGGCGCAATTTACAATGACTTTCTAAATATCCTTATTAGAAAATACTATATAAATTACCCAAAATTACATCTGGTCCCATTATACCCGGTTTTTACATCGGTTTGAGCAAGGTACTCCCGCGGTTTCTTGTATCGATTTTATCGTATTTTCCTATTGGAATCCTTGAATCTGATGGGTAGGAAACCAAGATGGGCATTCATGTTCCGTCAATGAAACGGATTACTTTGACATTCAGCCAATGCCTGCCAGGCTTTCAAAAATGTTCCAAGCTAAGAAAAATATTGGAAATATGTTGTAAGTGTCTGTTGTAAAACAGGATACGTATAAACCCTTTGGCTGGAACATTCTTATTCTGGTCGTTATGATATTTTCTGTAATGAATCTCTCAGAATGATTTTCATCAACAGAGATCTGAATGTGATAATGGCCTTTTGTATATTTAACAGAAGCATTTAATAAATACTGATTCAGGAGAAACGATCTTAGATGGTAGACAAAAGGTTACCCTTCAATCTGGAACAAATTCAAAAAATTGCCAGTGATTATCCAACTCCATTTTATCTTTATGATGAAAAGGCAATCCGTAATAACGCCCGCAACCTGTTGGCTGCCTTTGATTGGGCTGAAGGATTCAAGGAATTCTTTGCAGTCAAAGCAACCCCCAATCCTCACCTGTTAAGACTGTTGAATGAAGAAGGGTTTGGTGCAGATTGTTCCAGCAAGGCAGAATTAATCCTGTGTGAACGTGTTGGTATTCAAGGTGAAGAGATCATGTTCACATCTAATGAAACAACAGCAGACGAATATCAAAAAGCTCATGAACTTGGAGCCATTAATAATCTGGATGATATTACCCACATCTATTTTCTTAAAGAAACAACCGGATTGCCAGAGTTAATTTGTCTTCGTTACAACCCCGGTCCGCTCCGGGAAGGCAATGTCATTATTGGTAATCCTGAAGATGCAAAATATGGATTCACACGTGATCAGCTTTTCGAAGGCTTCCGAAAAGTGAAAGAAAAAGGAGTGACCCGTTTTGCTTTGCATACGATGGTTGCTTCTAACGAACTCAATTCAGATTTCTTTGTCGAAACAGCCCGAATGCTTTTTGAACTGGCAGTTGAGCTGAAGAGTGAACTCGGTATTCAATTGGAATTTGTGAATCTGGGTGGCGGGATTGGAATCCCTTATCGCCCGGAAGAAGAACCGGTTGACCTTCAGAAAGTTTCTGCTGGAATACAGGCTTGTTATCAGGAAGTGATTGTTGCTAACGATTTGCATCCCTTGAAAATTTTCATGGAAAATGGGCGAATGATCACCGGCCCTTATGGTTATCTGATCACGGAAGCTCTTCATGAAAAGCATATCTATAAAGAATATATAGGCGTAGATGCCTGTATGAGTAACCTGATGCGTCCCGGGATGTATGGAGCTTATCATCATATTTCTGTTCTCGGAAAAGAGGATGCTCCCAAAGAAAAAACGTATGATATTGTCGGTTCTCTTTGTGAAAATAACGACAAATTTGCGATTGATCGGGACTTGCCTGAAATTGAGCGTGGAGATTTGTTAGTCATTCATGATGCTGGTGCGCATGGCCATTCAATGGGTTTCCAATATAATGGGAAGCTTCGCAGCGCGGAATTGCTTCTTTGTGAAGATGGCTCGGTCAAAGAAATCCGCCGGGCAGAAACACTGGATGATTACTTTGCAACCATTGATTTTTCCGAGTTTGAGTAATTTGAACTTGTGAAAAATAATTCTTATTGAATCTATACGCGTCCATGTGAACTCTGCGTCATATATTTTTATTAAAGAGAAAAAATTCTAGTAACTAATTTTAACATTAACAGGAACCAGCCATGCAATGGGAAAACAGGATTGTTTTAGTCACGGGTGCAAATCGAGGGATTGGAAAATCACTCGTAGAAGCCCTTCTCTCGCGTGGTGTGAAAAAAATATATGCAACTTCGCGTAATCTGGGTCAAATGCCAGTTTTTAATGATAAGCGAGTTGTTAATTTAGAACTGGATATCACCAATCAAGAGCAAGTTCTGCAGATCGCTAAAGAGGCTTCTGACACTGAAGTTCTTATTAACAATGCGGGTGTTATCTCTTATTCAAGTCTTTTTGAAGGGCCGATGGAACCCATTCATAATGTGATGGATACCAATTATTATGGCACACTCAGTATGATGCGAGCTTTTATTCCTGTATTGGAAAAGAACGATTCGCCTGTGATTGCGAACGTTGCGTCGATGGCTTCGTTCGTTAATCTGCCGAGTATTGGTGGGTATTGTGCTTCAAAAGCTGCTCTTTTCTCACTTACCCAAGGAGCACGCATTGAACTTGCTCCTAAGGGAATTGCAGTTCATAGTGTCAATCCCGGCCCGATTGATACTGACATGGGAAGCAAATACGACGGCGAAAAAACAACTCCGGAAGAGACAGCAGAAAATATTCTGAGTGGGTTGGAAAAAGATGAAGCCGATATTTTTCCAGACCGCTGGGGGAAAGGAATGTTTAATCTCTGGAACAAAAACTACCGTGACCTCGAAAATATGATGGCAGAATCATTTCACGCAGAAAAAAAATAGTTGTAGGTTTTTATTTCAACAATCAAGATTTGTCAGATTGTTTTACGTGAATTATTTCTTCGTGTCTTCGTGTCTTTGGGCCTTTGTGTTTAATAAAAAAACTTCTTGAAAACTCTCTGCGTCTCAGCGTGATGAATTCTTTGTCGCTGTATTATTAAGATGATCAATGGTCTGCACAGCAGACCCTACTTAAACATTTATTTTTCGACAGTTCGAGAATTAAAAAGATAAATCAGGATTGCTGAAGAAGTACAACCTGCCAGATTTGAAATCAGGTCCCAGCCGGTGTTGATGTATCCTCCGACATTGGTTCCCGGAATTGCCAGAGTCGCAATAAATTCCACCACTTCATTCATGGCACCGAATCCCATTCCCCCCGCTGCACACAAGACCAATAATCCGAATGTCGGTTTTAATTCAATGCCTCGGCTGGAAAACGCTCCCTTTAAAGAGAGCCAACAAATCCAGGTCACCAATCCGAACCCGTATGCATGAACAATCTGATCATATTTCAATCGTCCGGGAATAATCCACCAATTGTATAAGACGTGCGTTTCTCCATTGATTGGCCAGGAATCCGGGATCGTCATGAGCCCCCCTGCCATGTGTGATAATCCCCAGATGGACAATCCCCATAAAGCCAGAATATGCAGCCTGACTTTCAAATGAATGAAACTGACAGCAGCAATCAGGATGCACATCACAATAAAATAAAAGAGAAATTCCGTGTTTTTCAGGTTCATGGAAGTGATGAAAGCAACCGCCATGTAACAAGCGGTAAAAAGAAAAACCGCAATCAACCCCGGGGTAACAAACGGTGTTTTGGGCTTTGTGGAATCATTCATAAAATATTCATTTCTACCTGGAAATTTGAATATGTTTCAGGATGTTTTAATTATTGCATCAAGGAATTCGTTTTACTATTTAATCACTATAGCTTAAACTGATGCTTGCTGAAATTCTACCCTGGTAAATTGTTTGGAGTTGAATGATGGAATACAACGGTGCCGTTTTTACACAGTCGCCTAAAATGACTTATCTGATTATTCGAAGAGTTCTGATTTGTCTTGGAGTTTATTCGTTATTTAGCCATGTATTAATTTCTCCGATTTCACCTCCTGAACTTTATGCTAAATTTAGTTATATATCTAGTTTTCAATCTGTAATACTATCAGTGCTTTTCTTCAACCAATCGCTCAATTCATTATCTAAAGGTTATTCATTGAGGAAAGGGAAGCCTGTAAGTGTTGTTATTGTTTTGGTTTCGGTTGTAACGGGTTTCATATTAATAAGTATTGAAAAATCAGGTGTCAGTCAGGAATGGGTATATTTGCTTCGTTATACGCTATTCGGTGTTCTTGGAATTATAGTTGGATATTTTGAGTGGAAGTGTTTTCAGGAATTGGAATCCATGCTTCAGAAGTCAGCAGCTTCCGCAAGAAAAATCATAACGGCATTAAATGAGCATTATGCCAAAGATAAAGCGTATCCGGTTAACTTGGAAAGTCTTGTGCCCGAATTTCTTGATGAAGTACCAGCCTTGGAAATCAGACAAACAAATGATACAAGACTACAGGTGCCCGCAGGAAAGAAACACCTTTGTTATGATAAGCTTAATCAGGATTTGCCTGATTCACAAAATGGTTATTTGTTATTCGCTGTTGTGGGAAGTTATAAATATGTCTACATGCCCGGATTGACAAAAACAGGATTTATTGAAATTCGAAATTTAAGATATGATGAATCAATGATAACACATGATTATATTTATGAAGTCCGAGAAAACCGGACAACAGAATTTACTGCAGCGAACATAGTCTCATAGAAAGATTCAGTATAAAACTATACTTACGCTTCAATCTTTAAACTCTTGCACGCAGTCTTTCAGGATGAACCCGCCATCCACTCGAAGCGGGGTGCCGGTGATGTAATCTGCTTTTTCGGAACAGAGAAAACAAGCTGCGTTCCCAATATCTTCAGGTGTTCCCAATCGTCCCCACGGAAGGGTCGCACCATGTTTGCGAATTTCTTCTTCGGTGAATGCCTTGCGTTCCCCCGGTGTGTCAATCCAGCCCGGCTCAATCATGTTGACATTAATACGATGTTGAAACAGTTCGGCTGCAATCGATTTTGCCATGTGGTTCAGTCCCGCTTTGGCACTGTTATAAGAAACGCAAGGGGCAATAGGAATAACAGCATGAATCGATGAAATGAAAACAATTTTCCCGCCATCACCCTGCTTCACCATTTGTCTTGCAACCAACTGGCTCATGTGGAATCCACTGGTTAAAGTCGCCTGAATCGTTTTTTCAAACAATTCCGGTGGGCAATCAAGAAAAGCATATCTCTGGCTATAAGCAGGATTGGAAACTAAAATGTCAACTCGTCCTGCAGCTTCAAGAACAGCACTTAGAATCTGTTCACATCCTTCTCGGGTAAAGATATTTGCTTCAATTCCCTGACATCGGTTTCCGAGTTTTTCAATTTCTTTAACCGTGTCGGAAAGATCAGGGCTTTCAGGACGATCATTAATATAAATATCGGCTCCTGCTTTGGCGAGTGCAACGGCACAACCTTTGCCTATGCCGCTGGCTCCCCCTGTGATAATCGCAATTTTACCGGATAAGTCCATAATCAATATCCTGTGTTGGTTTCAAACTGGTGTTGGTCAAAAGTTAATTCTGCTTGGATAATAATTCTGCAATTTGGACAGCATTGGTCGCAGCCCCTTTGCGGAGATTATCACTGACACACCAGAAAGACAGACCATTCGGATGGGAAATGTCTTTCCTGATTCGGCCAATAAATACTTCGTCCCGTCCACTGCATTCAGAAGGAAGCGGGTACTTTCCGTTTTGCAAATCATCAATCACAACAATGCCGGGGAATGAAGAAAATAAATCTTTGGCTTCTTCCGGCGAGATGGCTCGTTCTGTTTCAACGGTAATCGTTTCACTGTGACAATTCGCAACCGGAATTCTGACACAAGTTGGGTTCACTTGAATGGAGTCATCACCGAAAATTTTTCGGGTTTCATAAACCATTTTCATTTCTTCGCTGGTGTAGCCTGATTCTTTTTCGCCACCAATTTGTGGGATGGCATTAAAGGCAATCGGGTGCGCAAATGCTTTGTACTCGTAATCTTCTTTATCTAGAAAAGCTCGTGAGCCATCTTCAAGATCAGCGATTCCCTGAACCCCTGCTCCGGATGTCGCTTGATAAGTGCTGACGATAACACGTTGAATGGGGGATGCATCATGCAATGGTTTCATCGCCACTACCATCTGGGTAGTCGAACAGTTCGGGCTGGCGATAATTCCTTTTGCGTTGATGGCAGCTTCAGGATTAATTTCCGGAACGACCAAGGCAACGTCTTCGTTCATTCGCCAATACCCGGATTCATCAATTACCTTCGCGCCAGCTTTTACCGCAGAAGGCAGGTACTCCGCTGCAATGTCGTCGGGAGTACTTGCAATGACCAGATCAACGCCGGTAAATGCATCGTGGGTCAGTTCTTCAATGGTGTATTCTTGATTTTTGAACTGGATTGGATTCCCTGCACTTCGGGCGGAGGCGAGAAATCGAAATTGTTCCGCTTCAAAATTCCGTTCTTCGAGTAATTTTATGATAATGCGGCCAACGGCACCGGTTGCACCCACGACGGCTACAGTTTTAAACACGTTTATGTCTCCTGGGGAATTAAATATTTCTGGGTATGAGTCGACGAAAAATGTTTTTTTGTTCAGTGTCGATTCACACTTGGTTAACAGTATCAAGGCATTCAATTGACACCTTGATGATCAGGATTGTTCACCCTGAAATTCCAACTATACCTATGTGGGGGGATCCTCTTCAATTCACTCTTATCAAGATCATTCATGATTTGTCAGATTTCTCTTAAAACGCTGAATTTTAAGTGAATTATCAGAGTTCATCAGAAAAATTTTCCACGAAGCTACAGGCTGAAGAATAGTGTTGATATACTTCTGAATTATATTCATTTAGAAGCAAATTGAATTACTTATCGGAATTTAACAACAGGATAGAAGTCAGATATGAAGGTGTTAGTTGTTGGACAGGGTGGTCGTGAGCATGTGTTGGCGTGGAAGCTGGCACAATCTCCATCGGTTTCTGAAGTGATTTGTGCACCGGGAAATGCGGGAACTGCAAAAGATTGCAGGAACGTCGATATTGCAGCTGATGATATTGAGCGATTAATTGAATTCGCCAAAAAAGAGAATATTGAACTGACCGTGATTGGTCCTGAAGTCCCTCTCGTTGCAGGTGTTGCAGATGCTTTTGAAAAGGCGGGACTGAATGTGTTTGGCCCTTCTGCCAAAGCTGCTCAACTGGAAGGAAGTAAAATCTTCTCAAAAAAAATCATGAAGATTGCGAAAGTTCCGACAGCGGAATATTGGGTGTTCCGGGATACAGCATCCGCTTCCAATTACTTTGAAGGAGTTGAAGAAGACGAAAACTTCCGAGATCAACCTGTTGTAGTAAAAGCGGACGGTCTGGCTGCAGGAAAAGGTGTGATCGTTTGTAAGAATCATGCAGAAGCGAAAGAAGCAGTCCACCGGATTCTGGTTGAGCAGGAATTCGGAGAAGCAGGAAGCCAGGTGGTTCTGGAAGAATTTCTGGAAGGTGAAGAAGCAAGCATTCTGGCATTGGTGGATGGGAATACCATCGTCGCGCTCGAAACATCGCAGGATCACAAAGCTGCTCATGATGGAGACAAAGGACCGAACACGGGTGGAATGGGAGCTTATTCCCCTGCCCCGATTGTCACGCCGGAACTGATGGATGAAATCATTGAGAAAATTCTGATCCCGACAGTTCATGCAATGAAGCACGAAGGTTGTCCATTCCGTGGTGTTCTGTATGCAGGGTTAATGCTTTCAGCCAGAGGGCCAAAGGTTCTGGAATTCAATGTTCGCTTTGGTGATCCCGAAGCTCAACCTGTTCTGATGCGATTGAAATCCGATTTAGCACAAATTCTACTCGCTGCTTCCAAAGGAAAACTTCATGAAGTAGACGACCTGGAATGGGATCCGCGTCCGGCTGTTTGTGTTGTAATGGCATCCGACGGTTACCCCGGTTCTTACGAAAAAGGGTTCCCCATTCGCGGGCTTGACGATGCGGACGCTTTGGAAAATGTGAAGGTCTTCCACGCTGGAACGACAATAAAAGATGGCGAAGTTGTGAATGCAGGAGGACGTGTGTTAGGAGTGACTGCGATTGGTGATGATATCACTGCAGCCAAGCTGAGTGCCTATCAGGCAGTTAAGAAAATTCGCTGGGATGGCGCCTGGTGCCGAACCGATATTTCTGACAAAGCCCGGGAACACTAGGATTGCCTTTGAAAATTCAATTGGCTTTTTGCTTTTTCAGAACAGCATCAATTTCTTTGATCGTTTTCAAGTGGTTGTACGCCGGGTTCATCAGAATTTTGTAGATTTTAAAATCATATTCTTTGTTTCCATGATTCATGGCTCCTGCTTGATAAATTCGTTTAGAGCCATCTTTCTGGATAACATAATGTTCGTTTGCAACATAGTTTTCAACTTTGGTTCCCGGTGGCATCTTCATTTTAAATTCGGTATCGGGAATTCTTTTATTGATCTCAGAGAAGGTTAGTTTACATAAAGTCGTTTTAATGATTTTGCCGTTGGGTGTGAAATTCTGGTAGGTCCATTTTGCAGGAACAAGGATATTATCGATGTTTTTCCATTCTGAAATCTTCCATTGTTCTTTGCGATTATCAAATATTGGGTTTGTGTCTTTAAATATCACAGTGATTTTTACAGGGAGATAACTGTGAACCGGGTCAATTAGTATTAGTAACTGTTTAATATAAGGTGAGAATGCAGGGACGATAATTTCATACAGCCCTTCTTTGTTTGCTTTTTTACTCGTTAATTTAAGTTCGAGTGGACTGCAATTCGAATAGTTACTATAAATTTCTTGCGAAAAAGGTCTCGTGTATATTTTGAGAGGAAGCCATACAATATAATTCATTTGAAATTTATGTTTTTTACGACTATTGAATGAAGCAAATTAAAACTTTTTTAAAAAAGGATTGTGGACGAAAATAAATTGATGGTTTTTATTCACAATTCGAACATCAGCATTCCGCATAATCTTATTTGTAAAAAAATTGAATTCGTTTCCATAATTGACATTTTTTTGATTACTCTGATTTGCAACGAACTCACAATATTGTTTTGTTGTTATTGTTTTAACAGGTAATGGAGTTTGATCTTTATAATTCTGGCGGAGATAATAATAATTCGCCATTCCTTTGTGATAAGTGAATTCCAATTCATACTTGAACCGGTAGGAATCAATCTTGGCACTGTTTTCCAGCCAAGCGTTGATGATTTTCTCTTTTAGCTCCTTCTTTGTTAAATCCTTCGCATAAATTGCAGGGTGGAAAGAAATAATAATACTGAATACCAATATTGTTCTTAAGGGAAAATGGTTCATGAATGGCTCGTCAAAAATATAGAATGAGTGGATTTATTGGTTCTTCTTTAACACTGCGTCAATTTCTTCTGTTGTTTTCAAGTGATTGTATTTCGGATTCATCAGGACCTTATAGACTTCATAATTGTTTTCTCTGGTAGGTTTATTCATGGCATCCTCTGGATAAGTTCTTTTAAAACCATTTTTCTGGATGACATAGAATTCCTTTTTAATATGGTTTTCAACTTTGGTCCCAGGTGGAATCTTCATTTTGAACTCAGTGTCTGGAATAGATTTGTTGAGCTCTATTTGAATTGCCTTGCAACGAATCGTTTTTACCGTTTTTCCATTCGGCGTAATTCCCTGATAGACCCAATATTCAGGAACGAGAATATCGTCAATTTTCTTCCATTTTGAAATAGTCCATTTTTCAGTTCGATCATGATATATGGGATCTTTGTCCTTTATTTTGTAGCTGATTTTAACGGGGAGATATTTTTGAGCGGGATTAAGCAGAATGTTCAAGCTACTGATATTATTTGCTATTGTAGGGACTGATATTTCCAGTAAGCCATCTTCAGTAAGTTCTTTACTAATGACTTTCAATTCATAGGGATTACAGTTCGCATCATCACTATAAAGTTCGTGTGAAAATGGTTTTGTGATAATTTTAATAGGAATCCATATGATGTCTTCGAGAAAGAGAAAGTCCATTCTTTTGCTGTAAAACCAAGCATAAGGAAATGGACGTACATAAGCGTAATATGCAAAATAGAATTGATGCTCACTTGCAATAATTCTTTGATCTGCGATGGAGTAGATTTTGTCTTTGATGTAATGGTATTCGTCTCCATAATTAATATTTTTGATTTTTTCCAGACTTGCAATGATTTCAGAATTCCGTTTCAAAGTAATTTCTTTTTCAGGCAAAGCTGGTAAATCCTTATCTTTGCGAAGTCGGTAATAGTAATTCGCCATTCCTTTGTGATAAGTGAATTCCAATTCATACTTGAACCGGTAGGAATCAATCTTTGCACTGTTTTCCAGCCAGGCGTTGATGATTTTCTCTTTCAATTCTTTCTTAGATAAATCCTTCGCATAAATTGCAGGATGGAAAGAAATAATAATACTGAATACCAGTATTGTTTGTAAGAAAAAATGGTTCATGAATGACTCGTCAGAAATATGGAATGAGTGGAATTATTGGATCTTTTTTAAAACAGCGTCAATTTCTTCTGTTGTTTTCAAGTGATTGTATTTCGGGTTCATCAGGACCTTGTAGACTTTGATCTTAAAAATATCATCACTCCGTGAGAGTGTTCCTTTTTCATAAAATCTTTTTGGATCACATAATTTAGTTTCTTAATACTGTTTTCAACTACGGTTCCTACTGGAATATTCTGTGTAAAAACAGTTTCTGGAATAGGCTTGTTAATCTCTAATAAAGATGACTTGCATGTCGCAGTTTGAATTTTAGTACCATCGGGCGCAAGGTGATTCCAGGTCCACGATTCAGGGAGATAACAGCCATCAATATTTTTCCATTTGGATATAATCCATTCATAGGAAGTGTGATGAAACAGTTGGGTTTTGTCATGAAAATTGATATAGACATTGATTGGCATGTATTTCTGTTTTGGATCAAGTGTCATGAGAATCGGAGTAGCGTATTTTTCAAAACTGGGGACTTCAATATTGATCATGCCTTTGGAATCAGATATTTCAGAAATCTTGAGTTGGAATAGGTCAATATTAAATTCTTCACTGTATCCATCATAATTAAATGGGTTGGTGCAGAGTTTAATCGGGAACCAGAGAGAAGGAAACATCGGGAAACTATGTTGTCCCGGCTTCTCAATACTCGCATGGGGATACGGTTTATCATTACCATAGTCATTAAAGTAAAACTGCGATTTTTTAGTAATGAACCCTGTTTTCTTATACTCATATATTTTGTCAAGATCATAAGAGTAATAAAGTCCGTGGGTGTTATATCGAATGTTTTTTTGATTGGCCAGGAACTCACATTCCTGTATTGCTTTGGTCGTTTTTTCAGGCAACGGTTCTATGTCATCATTTCCATTGGCCAGTTGTGCATAATAATTCGCCATGCCTTTATGGTGGGTCATTTCCTGTTCATATTTGAAATGAAAAGAATCAATTTTCTCGCTGTTTTTCAACCAGGCGCTGATGATCTTTTCTTTCAGCTTTTGTTTATTGAGATCCTGAGAAAAGGCAGGATTGGTGAAACTCTGCAAGAACAGAATAAACAGAATTGATTTCAGGATTTGCTTTGACATAAAACTGCTCGTTTCTGTAATCTGTAAGGATAAATAGAGATGGTGTTATATTAGCAATTCTACCATGGGTTGTTGGAATGATTCAAGAGGGCTACAGGGTTTATCCAAGAAAATGCTAAAATATCATTCAATGTCAGGCTGCGGTCTGGCCTACAGCTATTTGCAGTATAACTCTTGTAAATGTAGGGTCTGCTGTGCAGACCATAGGTGAATATTGAATGTATCAATCAAAGACTTGAAAAAACTCACGCAGAGTTCGCTGAGACGCGGAGACATGAATAAATAATTAGCACGGATTGAAAAACTGAAGTGAATTGTTCATCACGAAGATTACGAAGATACCAAGAAAATTAAAAAGTCCAAAATGATATTTCAAAATCTTCGTGCCTTTCTGTCTTTGTGTTAAAAAATTGTCTTTCAAAATGTTTCGCTGCATTCAATGGTCTGCACAGCAGACCCTACGAGTCCAACTACAGATAAATGTCCCTTAGCTCGTATTGACCTGCACGCCAACGAGCGTGCCATCTGGAAATTGCCACCGGACATTTAAAGCTCGCAAGAGCACTACGGAATCAAAACCAATAAAAAAAGCCGAGATAGAAATTCCGGCCTTTGTGTGTTGTTTTCATGATTAATGAATTACGAATTATTGTGGTCTGATGGAGTGAAATTGATCTCCCGTTAATCCACGAGCCAGCTTATTCAAAGCTTCTGTTTCGATTTGTCGAACTCTTTCACGAGTGAGTCCCAGAGACTCTCCAATTTCTTTCAGGGTTTTAGGTTCAGAATCGTCCAGGCCGAATCGCATTCTCAAGATTGTTGAATCACGAGTATCCATTTTTTCAAGCATCTCATAGACGTGCTTGAGGTTATCGTTTTCAATCAGTTCCGCTTCGGGACCTTTTGATTTTTCGTCTGCAACCATTTCGCCTAATGACCACCCTGAATCGGAATGATCCGATTGTGGAGTTGAGTTGTATAGCTCAATCGCTTTTTTAACAATTTTGAGTTTCTTAGGTGGAAGTTCCAATTCAATGGCTACTTCTTCAGGGGTTGGCGTTCTATTCAGTTTATCCTGCAGTTGAGCAGTTGCCCTTCTCCATTTGGTAAGGAGTTCCACCATGTAGGCAGGAATCCGAATGGTTTTTGCAGAATTAATGAGCGCCCGTTTGATTGATTGCTTGATCCAATAACTTGCGTAGGTACTGAATCGCGTGTTCATATCGGGATCAAATCCCTCAACTGCGCGAAGCACTCCGAGGTTTCCTTCTTCGATCAAATCTGGAAGAGGAAGCCCTTTTCCTGTGTAGGATCGAGCGATATTCACTACGAGACGAAGATTTGCGCGGACCATTCGGTCACGGGCTGCAGTATCTCCCTTAGCAATTTTACGCGCAAGAAATTTTTCGTCATCTGCAGTCAGTAACGCAGTTTCATTGATCTCACGCAAATAGGTTTCGAGCGGAGATTGTACAGAAGAGGATGATTTTTTGCGTCTGGGTGTTTTAAGCATTGGATCTCTACAATTTCTTCAATCTTTTTTTAAATCTAACTTCTTTTGATGATCAGATCCAAATATTGATCGAAGTCAAAAAAGGAAGTTCAAAAAGATTAATTAAAATCAACGTAGTAGTCGGTCCATCGTGATAAAAGGGACATCGATCCATCCGCCCAGGGAGTATTTCTTAAAATTGCGATAATAAAAATATCAATAGATATATCTTAAGGTATCGTCGAATCAAATGACTCTCTTGATCGTATCACAAGATTCCTGTTATGGATTTGATGGATTTCAACTGAGATGCGCGATTGTGTCGGCCATGCAGATAATGCTGATAGAAAGGAACAGTGCTGGTAAGAATCAGGAACGTGGCATTCAATATCAGGGTATAAAAAAACCGAGTGAACGAGAAATCTCATTCACCCGGCTATATTATTGAGTTCACTTTAAAAGTAAATATCATTCGATACCAGATTATTTCCTGATACAGAAAGGATAAAAACTTCAAAGTTATTCTTCTTCTGTGGACTCTTCTTCAGCAGTTACTTCAGCAACGGCTTCTTCAGAAGCTGGTTCATCTGAGGTTGCTTCCTCAGCAGGTGCTTCTTCAGTTGCTGCTTCCTCAGTAGGTGCTTCTTCAGTTGCTGGTTCGTCTGAAGTTGCTTCCTCAGCAGGTGCTTCTTCGGTTGCTGTTTCCTCAGAAGTTGCTTCTTCGGTTGCCGTCTCTTCAGCATCCATTGTGAAGAGTGGTCCTGAACCACCTCCGGTTCCACCCAGCAAAGGTTCACGAGGGCCACCTGTTTTGGCTGCGTCAGTTTCACCTTGTTCAGCACTTTCTGTTTCCGCAGGTGCTTCCAGTTTCAAGCTGAGGCCGATTTTTCGTTCAATGGTGTCGACACGAAGAATTCTGATTTCGATATCTTCACCGACTTTGACGATGTCTTCCGGGTTCTCAATTTTTTCGTCTGAAAGTTCCGAAATGTGAAGCAAACCTTCCAGTTCAGGTTCCAGTTCGACAAAGACACCAAAGTTTGTGATTTTTGTCACTTTACCTTTGGTTAGCTCGCCCATCTGGTATTTTTCAGGAATGGTTGTTTCCCAAGGATCGCCCAGAAGTTGTTTGAGACCAAGAGCAATTCTTTTTCGTTCTTCATCAACAGAAATGACCTGACATTTAATTTCATCTCCCTTTTGCAACATTTCATTTGCATGGGAAATTTTCCTTGTCCAGGACATATCGCTGACGTGAAGCAGTCCGTCAACACCCTCTTCAAGTTCAATGAACGCACCGTAGTTTGTCAGGTTCCTGACAGTACCAGTAACAGGTGCTCCTGGTGGGTATTTTTCTGCAACTTTTTCCCAGGGGTTTTCATGAATTTGTTTCATGCCCAGAGAAATTTCCTGTTTGTCAACGTTAATGCCCAGGATAACCACTTCAACTTCGTCCCCGATGTTTACAAGTTCACTTGGGTGGTTGATTCGTTTTGTCCAGGACATTTCACTGATATGGACAAGCCCTTCAATTCCGTCTTCCAGTTTCACAAAAGCACCGTAAGACATGACATTAACAACTTCGCCCGTGACTTTATCACCCACAGGGTATTTGTCGCCGACTTCTTCCCAGGGGCTTTTTGTTTTCTGTTTGAGGCCAAGTGCAATTTTTTCTTTTTCGCGGTCAATGTTCAGGATTTTAACTTCAAGTTCTTCATCAATCTTAACCATTTCAGATGGATGATTGATCCGTCCCCAACTCATATCAGTAATATGAAGAAGACCGTCAATTCCGCCGAGGTCAACAAAAGCCCCGAAGTCAGCAATATTTTTAACAGTTCCCTTCCTGATATCACCTTCGGTAATATTAGCGAGAAGTTCCTGTTTCAGTTTTTCGCGTTTGTCTTCAATCAGTTTTCTTCTTGAGACAACAATGTTTCGGCGAGCTTCGTCAATTTTCAGGATGACACATTGAATTTCTTCACCAATAAAGTTAGCAATTTCCTGTGGTCTTCTGATATCCACCTGGCTTGCAGGAAGGAAGACATTCACGCCGATGTTGATTAATAATCCGCCTTTGATTTTTCTCACAACAGTACCGGAGACAATATCTCCTTCGCTGTGTGTATTCGTAATTTTTTCCCATTCACGGATTCGGTCTGCTTTTCTTTTGGAGAGCAGGATAAGTCCGAAATCGTCTTCAACTTCTTCAAGAAGAACCTGGCATTTCGCACCTTCAACAGGTGGGTCTTCATCTTCACCCCATTCTTCAATAGGAACAATGCCTTCACTTTTGTACCCGATGTCAACGACAACTTCTTCACCATCAACCCGAACAATCGTACCATCTACAATCTGGTTGACGTCGAACGAGCGAGCGGAGTTGTCATAAGTTTCATCAAGACTTGAATCGTCCATTGTGAAGTCTGCATAGGAATCTCCCAATGCTGCTTCAAGATCTGCGTCATCAATACTAAATTCGCGAATAAGATTACGATTAACCATAAAACTGTGTTTTTCCGTATGTAAAATTTTTATTTTTGTTGAGTCAGTTCTGTGCTGAAAACTCGAGATGATTTGAAAAGTTAATCTCTAAGGATGGCGCAGAAAACTTCCGGATTCTTAAGGGGAACAATCAATGAGGGGCAAAGAGTGGGAATCCATCAGCGAAGTTAAAAAGGAGATGATGGTCCCGCCTGCTAATTCGATGAAGGAAGAAATCCTCAACGAAAATATCTAAATTTGAAGTCCACCGCCGGCATTTCACCTGAAAAGCCTGTCAAGCATATTGGGACCGATTTCGTGAATATATCAAAACTAGCGGTTTCAGGGATAGGTATAAGGGGGTGCTATCAGAAAAAAACGAGAATTTCCTCATGGAAATCAGGATTTATGCCAAATTATGATAGGAAATACAGGCTCTTGGTCTTATTCGACACCGGGTGTCCATTTGCTGATGGGGCTTTGGTGAATTTCCGGTTTGGTATCTGATTGAAGTTCTCGTATTTGAGCTTCTGTTTCAGAGACTTCTTCTGCAGATGTCAACACGGTCAAAGTAAACCCTGTTTGGTAGCTTTCGCCGGGCGCCAGGCTGATTATTCTTCCGTTGGATCGTTCAAATGATCTGTTATTCGGCAGGCTTGTTCCCGGTTCCAGACCTGTGACATAACCATCTTCAACCGCCTGGGTGTTTTTCCAGACCGTAAATGAAGGAAGCTGTTTAACATTATAAGAGAGACTAACAGCATGATCTGAAGTCGAGTTTTTTAACATGACGACAGTCTCCTGATTATTGTCTGCAACAATATCAAGAAAATGACATTGCTCGATAAAACCTGACACAGGATCCCTGTAAACCGTCCAGGTCTTCATATCTTTTGCAGAACGGTCGTTACAGGGGGTAACTTCTTTCACCGGAGCAACCAGCTTTGATCCTCCTTCCAGAAAAGGAGACCCAAAATTTGTGTGGTAAAGGATTTCTGATTCTGTCGTCTGGCCTCCGATATTGATAATTTCATCTGTAATCCGAAACCAGTTGGAACCCGCTTCTGTTTCCATTCGGGTTTTTAATCGAAGACGTGGACCAAATAGCATTGTTTCATCAACTTCTCCGGTGACTGAAAGTGTTCCCTTTCCATCTGTTTCAACATGAATATCAACTCGATGGGCAGGAGTATTGGCGATTTGACCGTGCAGTGTTAAAGGTGTTTCCGAGATGTTGTCTGAGTTGTCTTTGACTTTGTCGAGTCCGGGTGCTCCATGCCAGGAAATCCCACATCGGCAGAGAAGCTCATTAAAACCTTTGAGCCAACCGATGCCGTTAAATAGAGTGGGGTTAATCAACGATGGATGAACAAGGTTTTCAACAGGTGAATCCCACCCGAGCCTCAGGTTATCACACGATCCTTTCCATAGTCCCATTCCTCTTGTCGGGATGACAGTCATGGAAAGCCTGCCATTGTTGATTTCTACAAGATCAATTCCATTTGAAACTCCGCCGGAAAGTCTTCGTTTGGAAATTTTCCATTCTTTTGATCCACCTAGTTGAAGTTCCTGATTTGGTGCAACTTCAAACTGATCTTTAAAGACTTCATTCTTGATATCAATGACAGGAAATGAGTGTATGGCCATCTTGAAACGCTTTCATCAAGGATTTAGGAGTTTGATCATTTGAAAAATAGAGCATAGTTGATTCAACCTGAAATGACAATCATTTGAGGAAAACGCCTGTCTAACGGAATTCAATTTGATCAAACATTTGGATAATTAAGGTCGTATACAAGAGGGACATCCAAATAAAATCAGGGCTGTATAATCGGTATTACTGATAATATCCTGTTGATCTACTCATGGATGGCCAAGGTTTCCTGTTAAGTTTGGTTCCTGTTCAAAATGAGTCTGGATTTTAGTTCTAAATTGGACAAAATAGGAAGCTCTTTCAGAACTGATCTCAAAAGATTATAGTTCACTGATCATTATCATTAAATTGATATTCATATCGCTCTTATTACTCGATTAATTTGCTGTTATTCACGGAATTAAAAATGAACGAAAACGCTTCCACATCTGATGAAAATTTGAGGCCCTACTCTGCTGAATGGTACGCCAATTTAAAAAACATCCTGGGGGATGCAGGGTGCAGACAATTGGGTTTTTATGTGATCCCGGAGAGCCTGGTTCTTTCAGTGGTGATTCCCGTTTATAATGAACAAGCAACTTTGGAATCTATCCTGGAACGTGTTCGTGCAGTTCCACTCAAAAAAGAAATTATTTTAGTGGATGACTGTAGCAAAGACAGTTCCAAAAAAATCATGAATGACTTGAAGGATCAATTTGGTGATGATCCTCAGAATAAAATTGTTCTGGATTTTCATTCGGTCAATCGTGGAAAAGGGGCTGCAATTCGAACAGGGTTTGCCAAAGCAACGGGTGATATCATTATCATTCAGGATGCAGACATGGAATACGACCCGTCAGAATATCCGAGACTTCTTCAGCCGATTGTTGAAGATAAATCGGACGTTGTTTACGGAAGCCGATTTCTGGGAGACCAACCTCATCGCGTTCTTTATTATTGGCATTACCTGGGAAACAAATTTCTGACTACTTTGTCAAACTGTTTTACCAACCTGAACCTGACAGATATGGAAACGTGTTATAAAGTATTAAGGAAGGAAGTCATTCAGGATATACACCCAAAACTGATTCAGGAACGCTTTGGAATTGAACCTGAAATGACAGCACGCATTGCACGTAGAGAGTACCGCGTTTTTGAAATGTCGATTAGTTATTCAGGAAGAACGTACGAACAAGGGAAAAAAATTGGTTGGAGAGACGGCTTTAAAGCTCTCTGGTGCATCGTTCGATATGGCTTGTTTGATTAGTTTACATCTCTCTCAAATCAAATCGTCGGGTTTTTCTGGTTAAATTAGGGGCCTAAGTCTCGATTTGGCCCTCTTTTACGTGAATAACCCGTTTTCCTGCTCTTGATACTGCTAATTCAAGTGGATACCTTAGTTGTATGTTAACACGATTTAATATCGCGACTGACTTAATACCGCGACTAAAGTGTGAAGACTTTTTATTCATCAGATAGCCAGTGCAGCCTTTTCAGGATTCCAGTGCTGGTCACAAATTTCGATTTGATGATTATGTATTTTCAACTCTCGTTTTTAATTCCATTCATATTATAGAGATGGTAATTCTGAAATCAGTTCAAGGTTAGGGCCAATGACATTTCAACTCCTTTTTATTAAAGGTTCCGATAAAGGGAAAGTGGTAACTCTGGAGTCAGGGAATGAGATCATTGCAGGTCGCGGGGATGAATGTGGTATTAAGGTGAACGATCCACAGGTTTCTCGCGAGCATGTTTTATTTAAAGTTGGCCAGAATTCTGTTTTAGTTGTGGATCAGAAAAGCACTTGGGGAACCATTGTTAATGGTGAAAAACAAATCAAGTGTAAAATCTCACCAGGAGATATTATCCGGCTGGGGGAATCCGAATTAAGACTGATTGATAGTACAGACTCAACGACGACAACTTTTCCTCCGGATGACTCCCCTTCCATTTCTATATTTGAAACCTCTGCAGATACCACTGACCCGAATGCTCCTACTCTTCTTAATGTCCCTGTTAATAAAAAAAGATTGAGCCAGAACCCTGAATTACTCATCGGAAAAAAGATCGTCCGATATCGAATTGGAGATTCCATTGCAAAAGGAACGACTGGCCAACTCTTTCACGCGGTCGATGAGAAAACGAACCGCAAAATTGCATTCAAAGTTCTTTGGCCAGAACTTTGTGATGAAGAGCCTGAAGTCAAAAGATTTCTAAGAAGCGTTGAAACAGTTTTGCCTATTAAGCATCCCAATATTATCAGGCTTTATGGTGCTGGGAAAACGGCCGGTTATTGCTGGATG
>JAJRVU010000475.1 GCA_024277145.1 Planctomycetota bacterium | reverse complement strand
GCAGAGTCCATCGAAACAGTGATGGGCGCGCAGTGGTATGACGGAAATATTTCCCTTCCCGGTTGCGACAAAAATATGCCCGGTTGCATTATTGCAATGGCTCGTTTGAATCGTCCTTCAATTATGGTTTATGGGGGAACGATCAAGCCGGGGTGCATCAACGATAAAAAACTCGATATCGTTTCTGCTTTTCAAGCTTACGGAGAATTTCTTTCAGGCGCAATTGACGAAAAGGAACGGGCAGAAATCATCAAGAAAAGTTGTCCCGGTGCCGGTGCCTGTGGTGGAATGTATACAGCCAATACAATGGCTTCTGCGATTGAAGCACTCGGAATGTCATTGCCTTACAGTTCTTCCATTCCTGCTGAAGAACCAGAGAAGCTTGAAGAATGCTTAAAGGCAGGAGAAGCAATTCGCATCCTTCTGGAAAAAGACATCAAGCCAAAAGATATCATGACACGGCAGGCGTTTGAAAATGCGTTGGTTTTAATCATGATTCTCGGCGGATCAACCAATGCTGTCTTACATATGATTGCAATGGCTCGTGCAGTGGGAGTCGATTTAACCATTGATGATTTCCAGGCAGTCAGTGACCGCACTCCTCTACTGGCTGATTTAAAACCGAGTGGGAAATACGTTATGGAAGATGTTCATACCATCGGCGGAACTCCTGCTGTATTAAAATATCTTCTCGAAAATGATTTGATTGACGGTAGTTGCATGACGGTCACAGGGAAAACGCTTGCAGAAAATCTGGAATCTCTTCCCGGCTTGAAAGAAGGTCAGGATGTGATTCATACTTTGGATAACCCAATCAAGAAAACGGGTCACTTGCAAATTCTGAAAGGGAATCTGGCACCGGAAGGGGCTGTTGCCAAAATTACGGGGAAAGAAGGACTGCTATTTTCCGGTATCGCAAACGTTTTTGATTCTGAAGAGGATATGCTGAAAGCTTTGGAAGAGAACAAAATTAAAAAAGGTGACGTTGTGATCATTCGGTATGAAGGCCCGAAGGGTGGCCCCGGCATGCCTGAGATGCTTACCCCTACTTCTGCAATTATGGGAGCAGGACTTGGGAACGATGTCGCCTTGATGACCGACGGACGATTCTCGGGTGGATCTCATGGTTTTATTGTGGGACATATCACTCCTGAAGCCCAGGAAGGTGGCCCTATTGCTCTGGTTGAAAATGGAGACAAGGTCACCATTGATGCAGAAAACAATGTGGTCAACATCGATCTTTCTGATAAAGAACTTGCTGAACGAAAAGCAAAATGGATCGCTCCCGATTTTAAATTCAACCGCGGCACTCTTTACAAATACATCAAGAATGTGAAATCCGCTTCTTTAGGTTGTGTCACTGATGAATAATTGAGAGTTTATTGAATTGAAAAAGGAATATAATTGTGATGATTACTCCTTCATTGACTTTGCGAATATTCTCAGCATTTTCCATTTTGTATGCCTCGTGGGTCTATGCAATAGGATTTGGATATGACGTTTTACCAGACTTCATGATGAAAATTGGGCAAGGAGATGATCTCATAGCGTATTTGTTTATTACCTCAATTGTGTTTTTTTTACCATTCGGAATAACTTTCACAAAATTGGGGTTAAATGATGGAGCTGGTGATGATCCTACAGGAGAGATAAAAAGAAGACATAAAGAATTAGCGAAAGTATGCCCCGCATGGAAATTTATCTGGTATGGCATAATGGGATCCATATTATTTAGTTGGGTAATTGCTCCTCTTGTAAATTTGAAATTCAACCCTTTTGCAGCATTTATAGGTGGAATAAGCCTCATGAGTGGATTGTGGTTTTTGTTTATTTACCACAAAGCCGTTGATCTTTTTTATGAAAAAGAAGATCCAGCCGAGTAATTCAAGCATATTTTTTGCCTGACGAAAAAATTACTGCTAGATTTCTTCAAACAACCCCACCAAGCACAAGAAAAGACCTGAGTAATGAAACTCAGGTCTTTTCTTTTTTCGTCTTGGAAAGTTTTTACTCTTTGACAGAGTTATGATTATTTGTTGTAACCATAGTATCCATTGTAGTAAGGTTGAGTGTTCTGTTGGTATCCACCCCAGTAACCGTGACCTTTGTGGTTACCATTGTAGTGGTTGTTAAAGTGGCCATTGTGCTGACTGTGGTTGTGATTGTTAAAGTGACCTTGATTAAATTGGTTACGGTTCAGGTTTTTCTGTCCCTGGCCATTTCGTTGGAATTTGGTGTTATTTTGTTGGTTGAATCTTCTTGTTGAATTTGTATTTTGTTTGAAGTTACGATTCGTTGTTTGAGTGTTAGTTCGATTCATTGATCGACTGTTATTTCGTCGTCCGTTGTTTCGATTGCCACCACGTCGGCCTCGGCCTGCTTCTGCTGTCTCTGCTGCCAGTGTGATTGCGATTCCCAGAGTTAAGATAGCGATTGAAAGTTTTGAAAAATTTAACATTGCCCTGATTCCTTGTTTTGTTTGGTTAAAGTTGTTTTGAGTTGTTTGTTTGTCTTACAACTCTCCAAGCGGTGGGTATCTAGAACTGTTACAGGAAAACTGGAAATATTATTTGAAATGACATAAGCAGCTATTATCAAAAGGGGTACAGGTTGATAGATTTGGTGTAAATGGGCATTAATCCCTCTTCCTCGGGATGAAACCAGGGGATTTCAGCCGGTTTCAGGGCTTCATCACACAAAAAATGCAGGAAGCCGAGTTGAATGAAATAGCTCAACAATCAATAAATATCTCCCGAAATCGGGAAGAAGGCTCAAGTTGTAAAAATTACCCTTGTTCCGATTTGTCATTCCCTATAAATTTCCGCACGACTCACTCACAAGACCACAACGTTCTCAAATTTACATTTCTCAGACATCAGGTCCACTCTTTCTTTTTAATTCAGGAAGATTGATCCTGCCATGCGATACGGCAACGCTTTTTGCGTTCACGGGAGTATTTCAAATGCGCATGAATATTAATTCATACATCAATTTAAGTTTAATAGCCCTGGGTAGTCTTTACGTGATTACTTTTTCAGGCTGCAGCACGATGAGTGCTCATACATCGAACCGAATCGGGATGGCTCATTACCAGACCGGTAATTACACAATGGCTCAACAGGAATTCAAACGGGCCATTGCTGAAGGTTCGCATAATCCTAACTACTACCATAACATGGCTTCTGCTATGCATAAGTCGGGTAATATGGCAGGTGCAGAACAGGCTTACCGTCAGGCATTGACTGTTGATCCTACCCATCAACCTTCTTATCACAGTATGGCTCAATTATTAAATGAACAATCACGATCAACAGAATCACACCAGTTACTGCAAACATGGGTTGCAACACAGCCTGAAAATCCTGCTTCCTATGTGGAGATGGCGTGGCTTCAAAAAGAAACAGGAGATATGGCTGGTGCAGAAACATCACTGAGACAAGCTTTAAAAGTTCGCCCGAATCATCCGATAGCAACAGCTCAACTTGGACATATTTATGAATCTCGTGGGGATCAAGGTGCAGCGGTTGCGATGTATCAACGTTCTCTCTATTCAAAATGGAATCAACCTCAAGTGCAGAAACGAATGGTTGCTTTGAAAAAACAGAATCGAAACGGAAATCAAAACCGATTGGCAATGACATCTCCCTGGAATGGAACTCCACAAATTACGACAGCACAGGGAATGATTCCTCAATATCAACAAACGGTCTCTGCACCAATGGTCAACGGTCAAACAGTCAATGGCCAAACTGCATGGATGCCTCCAACGGGAATGCCTACTCCTGCTGAAATGCCCATCCAGAATGCGGACCCAGCTCATGTTCATGGTCCTGTACAAGCTGCAGGAGTTCAACCGAATGGTCATCCTCATTAATTCAGGATTAAAATATCACCAAATAAGCGTCTTTAAGGCCCTTTCCACCTGAACTGGAGAGGGCTTTTTCTTGTCCTATCAGCAGGAAACCATGGTTCCCAGTACAGAAAATCCGATATGTATGTCGGAATAGTGTAGGTAAATCGAGAAATTCGGAAATCATTGGTTTCTGTTTGGTAAGGAGACTTGGCGCTTTCAGGATGAGTCGTATCCTTATTACTTCGTGCTGATGACATTAGCATTACCTACGATCCAAAACTCCTTTTTTTCGTGAATTCAAATATGTTCCGCGTACTGATTACTGATAGTTTGTCCCCTGCTGGCTTGAAAATTCTGGATGAAACACCCGGTATTGAAACTGATGTTCGATCGGGACTATCGCCGGAAGAAGTGAAAGAAGCGCTGAAAGAAGCAGACGGGATCATAATCCGTAGTGGCACCAAGCTAACCCCTGAACTTCTTGATGGACAGGAACGATTGAAGGTTATCGTTCGTGCAGGTGTTGGAGTTGATAACATTGACTTGCCCGCTGCAACCCGTGAAGGGATTGTTGTGATGAACACTCCTGCCGGAAATACAACCAGTACAGCAGAACACGCCATCGCATTAATGATGGCCCTTTCCAGAAATATTGGACCGGCTTCAGCCAGCATGAGTGCAGGAAAATGGGACCGTAAAAAATATACCGGGTCTCAACTCTCTGGAAAAACATTGGCAGTAGTTGGGCTGGGACGAATTGGTCTGTCCGTTGCCAAGCGAGCACAGGGACTTGAAATGAAAGTGGTTGGTTATGATCCATTCCTTTCACCAGATCGTGCAAGTGAATTGGGCATTGAACTGTATCGTGACGTTGATGAACTGATTCCTCTTTGTGATTACCTGACTGTACACACACCATTGACCGACGAAACGCGTAGCCTGATCAATAAAGAACGATTTGCCAAAATGAAAAAAGGCGTTCGTATTATTAACTGTGCCCGAGGTGGAATTGTTAATGAAGAAGATCTTGTCGAAGCTATTGAAGCAGGTCAGGTTGCAGGTGCTGCATTGGATGTTTATACATCAGAGCCCCCTCAGAATAAACGATTGATTGCTGAAGATCGAATTCTGAAAACACCTCATCTGGGAGCATCAACAGAAGAAGCACAGGAAATGGTTGCTGTGGAAGCTGCAGATATTATTTCAGGGTATCTGTTACGAAATGAAATTCGTTATGCCATCAACATGGCTCCTATTTCCGGAACAGAAATGGAAGACATGCGAACCTGGCTTGATCTGACACATCGGCTGGGACTGCTACTAGCCCAACTCAATAAAGGGGGTTGTGTCAGCAAAGCAAAAATTAATTACCGAGGTGAAATCTCTACAAGAAAAACAAAACTCCTCACATCCAGTTTTGCCACAGGTCTACTGGAATCAGCTATGAATGATTCCGTTAATATCGTCAATGCAGAAGTGCTTGCCCATGACAGAGGAATCGAGATTGTCGAAACTTCTTCAAAGGAAACCAGCAGTTTTTCATCCATGATCACGGTGACCCTTGAAACGGATCAAGGTTCATTGACCGCTGCAGGAACAACTTTCGGCAACGACTTTGTCCGGCTTGTACGGCTGGATGACTTCCCTTTGGAAGCTTTCCTTGATGGAGTGCTGTTGATTTATCGTCACCGAGATGTTCCTGGTTTGATTGGTTTTATTGGGACGGTTCTTGGTAAACATGATGTCAATATTGCCAACATGGCTTTAGGAAGATCAATAAATCAGTCTGGTGGAGATTCCATCGCTGTATTAAATCTTGATTCCGAACCAAGCAAAGAAGCACTCAAAGAAATCTTGGACCATAAAGAAGTAACAGGTGTGCAAATTGTCAAACTTCCTCCTGCAGATGACTGCCTTCCCTGGATGGAATGCGAATAGTCAGGCAATGCCTGAAAATAATTTTTCAAATCTAATCTCCAAATAATATTAAGAACATTTTCAAATCTTAATGTCTTCTGTTTCTACGCGATACCCTGTTTGCGTTCGGCCATTTTCTTTTTTTTGTATGGAAAACAAGGGATCGCGTCGAACCTGTTCGCCTTTTCTCTGTCTGGATTTCAAGTTGATTTAACGTACTAATAATGATGTAGAGCTGATGATTTTGCGGAGAAAATAAAGGATTGTCTTGTTTTGCTTCTTTTCTCGCGCTAGAATATGACAGTTCATTTTCTTTTGAAACCAGCAAACTGAATATCCCACTTCAGTTTGCAAAGATAAAAAGGCAGGTGTTCCATGAACATCGGTCCCAACAGGGCACTTCAGGCAAATGTATTAACATTGAATCGAGGATTTCTCGCAATCCACGTCGTTCCTTTGAAACGGGCACTCTGCATGCTTTTCAAAGGTATGGCTGAAGTTGTCAATGTTGAAGATGGCATGTACATGTCTTATGACTTTGACTCCTGGTTAGAGATGAGCGATCTGAAAATTGAGCTTGAAGATGTTGGTGAGCATGATGAGTGGTTGCTTGCAGTCAACTTTTCATTGCAGGTTCCCCGTGTGATTCGATTACTTAAGTATGATCGAGTTCCCCGATACCAGGTTAAATTCAATCGAAGAAATGTTTTTCTGAGAGATGAATATAGTTGCCAATATTGTGGAAAAAGCTACAACTCAGGAAGCTTGAGCCTGGACCATGTCCTGCCTAGAAGTCAGGGTGGAGGAACTTCGTGGGATAATATCGTTACTGCATGTTTGAAATGTAATGAGCGAAAGGGAGGACGGACTCCGAAGCAGGCGAGGATGCCTTTGAAGATTCCGCCTAAGAAGCCTAAGAATAATCCTCTTTTGACTCATCAGGTTCAGGCAAAACGATATGAATGCTGGAAGTCATTTCTTCACTGAGAACTATTCCTGTACAACACAAAAAAAGCTCCGACAGAACTGCCGGAGCTTTTTCAATTTTCAGTTCACCTTAAAAATCACTTTGCCCAATTGTGAATAACCTGAAAGGTAATTACTTTTTTTCAACTCGGTTAAACTGAACCCCGGTTGCTCCCTGATCTGCTCCCTGAGTAATGAAATTGAAAGTGTTATTTGATTTCCAGGAAAGACTTCCCTTTAAAACTTCACCTTTATCACTGGTCAGAGTTAAAAGGTTATTGCCGTCAATTGTATAACGTCCTTTTGTTTCTGATTGGTTTTGCCCTTTTTGATAGATGTATAAGTAAGATCCATCAGCATAGAATTGAAGGCCAAACAATTCATCGTTAGTTTTATTTGACATCCACTGGCCAATAGGATTATTGGTTTGCTGTTTTTTGTTTGAAGAGAGATTTTTTCCAAACCAGTAAGGTTGAGATGGTTTATTGACCTGCTGTGGAACAGGAGTATTTTTACTGACATCAATATTCCAGAGTTTTGATGTTTTGACACCAACATCGCACATATCAACAATTTTACTTTTCAATGTGTTTGGCAGGATGCCTTGATTTAGAAAAGACCGTGTCAGGGAAACTCGATGGCTTTTCTTGTTGAAATTAAAGACAACAGGACCATAAGTCAGATTAGCATCTAACAGGTGCATGTACTGCTCAGCATTTAAATCAGCGTTTGATTTATATGTTTTCAAGTTGATACTAACCCAAAGGTGAGTTCCTGCATTACTGAGTGAAATGACTGGTTCAAACGTCCATTCACCTTTAGAAACTTTAATCAGGAAAAAATTATCACCTAAATCTTTGACTTCGTATCCCATCGCTTTAACAAAATCACCAAGATCAGTACTAGTGATTTTGTTATTGGCTCCCTGCGGATTAGAATTCTGTTTTTGAATGTTTTTAAAGACATTCTGATTTCCTGAATTACTAAACAGGTCATCTGCATTAACAAGCGATGATTGAAAGAAAAGTAAAGCGATTAGGCAAAGCGAAATGTTTTTTAAGGTTTTCATGGTTATACTCTTTATTCATGAATCAAAAGGAAACTGATTTGTTTAAGACAGACTAACTTTGTAGAATCGTTCTCAAAACTTTGTGATGGGCACCCGGAACATTGTTTTATTATCAACAACAGGATCAAGTATAGTTTTGAATTTTGTTCTATTATGGTAAACGAATTGGTTACAAAAAAAGTACCATAATTCTGAAATAAATAATGCAATTTATTTGAAAATTATGATCACTATGGTTCACAATTCGACATAACTTTTTATTTAACAGACAGATGTGATTAATTGTATATTGTTCAGGAGTTTCGAATCAAGTTCATGACATCCTGATAGGTATTTAAACAGCCCTGCATTTTTCGGAATATCCGAAAGATAAAAATAGCCCCTAAAGTTCCCCCCAAACTCAGAATAAACAAAGCCAGATCAGAAGAAGAGGTATCTTCTCGGACCTGTTTTAAGGAAGAGAGGTCGATCAATTGGTTTGTCGTCTCTTCTGCTGCTATTGCCCCACTGCTACTAACATATTTCAACATCAAAATTGCAGATATGCCGATCATGGGTACGGCTATAGCCATTAAAAAGAAAACCCCGGATCGTCGGTTCAGTTGAAATAGGTTTTTTTTATCATCTGTTTTTGATAGGTTCTGGGTAATCAGGGAAGGATATAATTCTGACAAGGAATAAATCGTTACAAGGAAAAATGGATAAGATGCAGCGATTAATCCGCATAGAAAAAGTGAACCAAGGAAATGGGGATAATTCAGCACTCCAAAATGACCCGATGGAAGTGCCATCTGAAGGCTTACTGGATAAGCAATTCCAGCGATAACCCAAAGTGTTACACTGATCATTGCTGCAAAAACCCCCAGGTTCAGGGAACGATTTCTCAATCGGTCCAATTCATTTTGATCAGGTTCAGGAAGTTGATCTGAATTATTGACTGCATGAACGACCTTATGAGAAAGAAATGCCAGGAATAATAAGCCGGAAGGATAAGCGATCAGGTTGATCACTGATTGAATTACAAAAAACTTCTCTTTTGCCTCATCACCAAGCTGTTTGATAATAGCTGCATCGTTGTAGAAATAATTAAACATTCCTGCGAGGATATTCGGAATAGCCGCCGCCAGAATGATGACCAGGATGCCATTGTTTTTCATCCATTTGCGGGCACCCGACCTTTCAGGGTATAGGAGTGCCTGTGCTTCCGGGTTCTGGCAGAGTTCCAATTGTAACGCAAGTTCTTTTCCTGATTGCCAACGTTTGTCAAGTTGTGGATTCAGACACGTCAGCAGGATGTTGATCAATTCTTTAGAACAGGATTCAGGAAGTTCTGACAATGCCTTTTCCTGAATGCCGTTGGTTCGCAGGTTTGTCATTTCGCCAAGAGTATCTGTCCAGCCATCTTGTAGTTGCTCATCAGGAAAGGGGCGATTTCCAATCAGCAATTCCCAAAGTAATACCCCAAGGGAATAAAGGTCACTTCGATGATCAAGCGAACCTGCTTCTCTTTCGTGTGACGGATTACATGCTTCCAGTTGTTCGGGAGACATATAAGCCAGGCTTCCTCCAAAATAACTGCAAGGGGTTGCTCCTTTCAATTTTGAACAGAAGCTGATATTAAAGTCAGCCAGTTTCGGGATTCCTTCCGAAGAAAGAAGCACGTTAGCAGGTTTAACATCTCGATGAAGAACACCTCTGCCATGAGAGTAGTCAAATGCTTTTGCTAATCGTGATCCCAGCCAGCAAACAGCATCAGCCCAACTGAGTTGTTTGAGATGTTTGATAATTGTGGAATCCGATGAGAGAGTTTCTCCCCTTTTCTCCAGTGATTCTGCAATGGCATCAATGATGAGTTGGCCTGTTCGATCCTTGTATTCGACAGCTTTCACTTTTCGAATCACTTCATGCAAAGTTCCTCCTGAAAGATATTGCATGTAAAGAAGGCGAATATTTTCTTCTTCAAGAATTCGCTGATCAAAAACTCGGACTATGTAATCGTGATCAAACTGGGCAAGTGTTTGAGGTTCCGAACCTTCATCCACAGAAAGCTTTAATGCTACAAGCCTTTGCATCGATTTTTGTCTGGCAAGAAAAACTTTAGCAAAAGCTCCCTCGCCTAGCATGGTGAGTAATTCAAAATCATCCAGTTCCTGCCCCGGATGAATATCGTTTAACTTTTGCTTTCCATTTTTACCAAAAAGACCTGTTCGCTGATACGGAGAATCCATTCCAAGCAGGCATTCCAATTCTGCTGCCTGTTCAGGAAACTGCTCTATGTATTCTTTGGGGTCGACCTGAAATCCGCAATTTTTTCGGATGTGGTATTCTTCATAGATCAGGTCACCCGGCATAGTTCCATCGGTAAGTTCAGAAAATTCCGCCTGGTATTCATTCAGCCTTTTTGGGAAATTATATTCCTGCCAGCGCAGTTCCAGATCAACTTTAATCAGCTCTGTAAGAACCAGTTTACGCAGCCTTCCTTTTTCTGGCAGAAACTGATTGATTTCCGGAGGTTTTTCAAGCTGATCCCACTGATTTACAAAACGTTCGAGAAAATCGGCAAGAACTGTGAATGAATGTTCTGAGTCATCAAGGCTAAGTTGATCTTTTAGACTGGACACAGAAGATTTCTCCGGCAAAATAGAACTCATGGAATGTTTTAATCTTACACAGATCAGATCCGCATGCCAAACTATTTTCATTGCCTGCAAGGGTTAAAACTGGAGAGTTTGGTACTCTTTAAATGACTCTCTATTGTGACATGATTTCATGGGGCATGACAAGCCTGCCTTACAGAGCTTAATGTTAAATACTGATTTAACTTTATTATTCATTTAACTAAGTACAATTCTTGATTTGATGATTTCTATAAACTCTTATTTCGACAGGTACAATTATGGACCACGAAGAGAAATTGAATGAGTTGGTAAAGCAGGGAGACAAGGAAGCCTTAGCAGAATTTGCCGATTTAAAAAAGCCTCAACTTCTTGGATTCATTGGGAAAAATATCAGTGATGCTCTTAAGAAAAAAATTGAGCCTGAAGACATTCTTCAGGAAGTAATCATCAGCGCGATGGGTTCCTTTAGCAAATTTGATCTGGGGGATCGCGAACCATTTAGCTGGCTTTGTCATCTGGCAGAACGAAGAATTATTGATTCACATCGAAAATACATTACTGCAGAAAAAAGATCAGCTAAAAAAGAAGTCGGCATGAACTCTTCTCCCGGCGATGATCAAAAAGGCTTAATCGATATATTAGCAGCCAGCATTACCTCTCCCAGTAAAGCTTTTTCACGAGATCAAAAAGAATTCCATATGATTCAGGCACTGGAATCTCTTCCTGCAGATGCCCGTACCGCCTTGACCATGAGGTACATTAATTCGAGTTCCTCGAAAGAAATTGCGGCAGAACTGGGAAAATCAGAAGGGGCAGTCAGGGTTCTGCTGACACGTTCCTTGAGCAAATTAAATGGGATTTTAAGCCAAAACAGCCTCTATCAAAGCTTGCTCGCTCCCCCGCCTGAGTAATTGAAATGGTTCTACAGTGTAAATCTGCTAAAATTGAAAAGAGACTCTCGAATTCGCCCGGCTTATCCTGTATTCTGGATTTTTCCTTTTTTAGTTGATCCATTTTATAAAGCGGTCCCAGTACAGAAAAAACATCAAATGATTGAACCTTCAAATCAGGATGATTCCACGCCGATTCATGATCTTGAATTAGGTTATATTTTTAAAGAAACATTTCAACAATTCTGGAGTGATGAATCTGCAAGTTATTCCTGTAATTTCATGATGATGGGAATTGTTGCAAGCGGAATGATTATTCTGGCAGGTTGGCTACCTGTTTGATTTCGGTTCCTGTTTCTCTTTGCTTTATTAATTGTATTAGCTTCTTCAAAAGAAATTCATGAACAACTCTTCAAAGCGAATTCAGCAAGCGTACAACATTGCTCACCAACAGTATGCAGAATTGGGAGTTGACACTGGTCAGGTTCTTGAAAAACTGAATCGCATTTCCATTTCATTACATTGCTGGCAGGGAGACGACGTTCTCGGCTTTGAAGGAAGCAGTGATATTTCCGATGGAGGAATTGCTGTCACCGGGAATTTTCCGGGGCGCGCAAGAACCCCGGACGAACTAAGGCAGGATTTCGAAAAAGCAATCAGCCTGATTCCGGGTCACCACCGAATGAATCTGCATGCAAGCTACGCAGAAACTAACGGCAAACAAGTGGAACGGAATGAATTGCAGCCGGTGCATTTTCAGGGATGGATTGACTGGTGCAACCAGAATCATTTAGGCCTGGATTTTAACCCGACATATTTTGCACATCGCCACGCATCGGACGGTTTTACGTTAACGCATACTAATGATGGAATTCGAGAATTCTGGATTGAACATGGAATTGCCTGTCGAAAGATTGCAGAAGCGATTGGAAAAGCAACGGGAACTCCCTGTGTTAATAATTTTTGGATTCCTGATGGATTTAAAGATTTACCAGCAGATCGAAAATTACCACGCGAACGATTGATTCAATCACTTGATACAATCTTTTCAGAAAAAATGGATCACGAGCATACACTGGATGCGGTTGAGTCGAAGCTCTTTGGAATTGGTTCCGAAAGTTATGTTGTCGGTTCTCACGAATTCTATCTGGGATACGCCATTAAAAATCAGATTCTGCTTTGTCTTGATTCAGGTCATTTTCATCCGACAGAAAATATCTCGGATAAAATTTCTTCCGTCATGAATTGGATTCCTGAGTTACTGCTTCATATCAGTCGGGGAGTCCGATGGGATAGTGACCATGTTGTTTTATTCTCGGATGATGTGAAAGCAATTGCGCAGTAAGTTGTCCGGGGAGATTATCTGGATCGAACACATATCGGGCTCGATTTTTTTGATGCAAGCATTAACCGGGTTGCAGCTTGGGTGATCGGTTCACGAAATGTCTTGAAAGCATTTTTACTGGCATGCCTGGAACCAACCGGGAAACTTCGGGAATTTGAAAATGTGGGAGATTTAACCTCTCGTTTTGCATTGCTTGAAGAACTGAAAACTCTTCCCTTTGGAGCGGTCTGGGATTACCACTGCATGACGCAGGAAGTTCCTGTCGGGCTGGATTGGTTAGAAATCCTTAAGAAATACGAATCAGATGTTCTTTCCCAAAGATAAACGACTTTCCCAAAGATAAACTGGGGGGAGAAAACCTGACCTGCGGTAAACTGACCTGAGAAAGCCTTCCTGATTAATACATTTAGAAGATTTGGGAAGAATTTAAACACTGAGTACCTGAAAATCATCTTGGAATATCTCTTTGATTTGTATATAATTGAGGTGCTTGGAATGAGCTTGGTATTTATGGTAAAATGTGATTAAGTGGGCTCTGCTATGCAGGCCATTGTTCACGGTTGAGGTTTCGGTCTGCATAGCAGACCCTACGAGATCGAGAGCATTGAGAATCTGATTTGAGAGAAAACATCATTATGAAATTTTTAGATAATCTTGCCCCTAAGATGGTCTACGGCTCTATTGCAGTCGCGGGCGTTGTCGGTATTGCTTCTATTCTTGATATGGTGACTGGTTTTCCATTCAACGGGGGAATGATGCTAGACATCATGTATTTACTCGGGTCAGCCATCTTGGGATATATGTGTTATGACGCTTACCAGGATATGAAATCGACTTAATAAATAATTATAAATCAAATTAAATCGAGACACAAAAAAACTCCTGAATGAATCACCCATGAGTTTTGTTTTTTTTCGCCACGAATATTATTCAAGCTTTTCTGCTAGAATCGCTTTTGCCTGTGCATTCCGATCTTCCCACAGCTTCTTGCCCAGTTCCGGTTCTTCAATGGAAAGAATACTGATTGCAAGCAACGCTGCATTGATTGCTCCTGCTTTTCCGATTGACAATGTCCCAACAGGAATTCCCCTGGGCATTTGAACGGTTGCTAAAAGGGAATCCAGACCATCAAGCGACCACGCCTGCAACGGCACGCCAAGAACCGGCAATACGGTATGAGCTGCTACAACTCCTGCAAGATGTGCTGCACCTCCGGCGGCGGCAATGAATACTTTTGTTCCATCTTCAACAGAACTTTCCACAAACTCAGCAGTTTTCTGCGGGGTTCGGTGAGCAGACAAAACCCGACAAACGTGTGAGACACCATGTTTTTCAAGAGTGTCACGAGTATGCTTCATCGTTTCCCAGTCCGATTTGCTCCCCATGATGACAGCAACTAACGGAGCTTCCTGCTCTGACATTTTGATTGGCCTTTTTTATCTGAATAGGAATGAAACAATTTAAACAGGACTCTGTATAAAATCGCATCCTGCATATTAGTTTCACCCAGCTTACAGTTTTCAATTCAGATCACAAGTTTCATGGAAAATTGGATGATTTATAATTGATTCAAAGATAAATATGGTTTCTTTTTGTTTTCAATACTGTATTTTGGATCATGAAAGAAAAATATTTCTCTGCAAAGAACTGTGACTGAGAAGAATTATGATCCATTCAAAAATCCTTATTCTGGAAAAACAAAGCTTCTGGTATCCTGAGTTGCAGCGTGCTTTTCAGGATGAACCTGTCCAGATTCAGTCCTGCAATTCATTATCGCAGGTAGAAGACTTTTACCAGAAAAACCGTGATTTAAAGGAGCCTGCTATCGGGATTCTCGATTTTGAATTTCATCCAGCGGAGTGTCTTCTGTTTTTAGGAAAATATGTCGTCAATTCTCCTATTTCAACAATCATTACAGGGCTATCAAAATCCTCTGATCTGGAATGGACTTTAAGGGAATTAGGAGTTGCTCAGATCTTGCCTAAACCTCTTTCCAGCGTACAGTTAGTTGAGTCCTGCAGGCATATTATTCAGAATTCAACACAGGATTCCCTGTAAACCTGCAAGATTCCCCAAAGAATGACTAACTTTGAATCACTAGAGGATTGTCTGTCGTTCTGGTACGTGATAAAACAGGGGGAATATCGGATTTTCCCATGAAGTTGAACAGAAGTACAGGTTCCCTTCCCGGAAAAAAAAACAATTCAAAATCAGAAAATCGAGGCGATGAGAGAATGTCAGAATCAAATGTAACAGAATCAGAAATCAGGGATGCAATTGCTGGAATTCCCGATCCTGAAATTGGCAGGTCTCTTGGTGAGTTGGACATGATTAAAAAAATCATGGTGGAAAGTTCTGGTCAGGTTCAAATAGAAATTGAATTACCAACGCCAGCCTATCCAAATCACGAGCGGATTTCAGAAGCGATCCAGAAAACACTTTCTGAAAAATCGTTGGGAAATGTGTCAGTCCTGTTTTCTTCTGATGTCAAAGGAAAAAATACAGGCGGTGGAATTGGCCTGAAAGTGAAAAATATTATTGCAGTTGGAAGTGGAAAAGGGGGCGTTGGAAAAAGTACCGTTGCAGCCAGCCTCGCTTATGGATTGAATTCAATGGGCTGCAAAGTAGGATTGCTTGACGCTGATGTCTATGGTCCGAGTATTCCTCATATGGTCGGTGCGACTGAGAAACCTTCTGCAATTGAAGAGACTTCAGCCAGTGGTGAAACCATTACTCGTGTTCAACCGATTGATGCTCACGGAGTCAAAGTTATTTCGATGGGATTTTTCATTGACTCGGATCAGGCAGTTATCTGGCGAGGTCCGTTACTACATCGAGCGATCACCCAATTCTTGAAAGAAACAAACTGGGGAGAATTGGATTACCTGATTATTGATATGCCTCCGGGAACGGGTGATGTCTGTTTAACCCTGTCGCAATCAGTCGGATTAGCAGGGGCGGTTGTCGTTTGTACTCCTCAGCAAGTTGCTTTATTGGATGCTATTAAAGCCATCAGCATGTTTAATCAGGTTAATATTCCTGTATTGGGAATCGTGGAAAACATGACCGGAGAAATCTTTGGTCGTGGAGGAGCCAAGAAAAAAGCGGAAGAACTCGGACTTCCATTTTTAGGTGAAATTCCCATTGAAGCAAATATCCGAATTCAGGGAGATGCAGGGAAAATTGCAGATTTGTTCAAGGAAGATTCCCCTGCACGTCCTTATTTGATTGATGTCACGCAGCGAATTGCAATGCAGATTGCCAAGGAGCTTCTTGAGACTCCTTCCATGCCTACGTTAGAAATTTTATAACACGTAATTAACCGAAATTATTTTTCCAACTTGAAAGAATATTGTGAGCCAGGTGCAGTCGATGACCATTGACGAATTGATCTCTTCATTTAATGAAATGGAAGATTGGGAAGAACGTTGTGATGCTTTAATTGATATGGGGTTTGAGCTGCCTGATTTTCCGGCGGAAGAAAAGACCGAACAAAATAAGGTTCATGGTTGTCAGAGTAATGTCTGGATGATTGCAAATCAGCCCGGGGGAAAAGATTCACCGATTGAAATTCTGGCTGACAGCGATGCAATGATTGTCAAAGGCTTGATTGCTGTCTTATTGACAGTCTACTCGGGGAAAACACCTGACGAAATCATTGCAATTGATATCCATTCCATTTTTAACCAGTTAAGTTTATCTC
>JAJRVU010000474.1 GCA_024277145.1 Planctomycetota bacterium | reverse complement strand
TGATCAAAAAAAATCTGAGAAAAAAAGTGAATTGGAACAGTTTCCCAAATCAGATATCAATGCAGAGCCTGTCAGTATTTCTTATGAAGAAGACCGAAATATTCTAATCCGTTTTGCAGAGAAAAAGGGAGAAGAACCAGCTGGCTGGTACGTTGTTAAAAATGAAGAATATTTGGTTCCGGGTGATAGAATTGCTGTTCCAAATCCATTTCGGGTTGATCTTGATGTAGAAACACTCGGATGTCATTTTGTACTTGAACAAAATTTCAAAGGGATCATCCTTGGACCTAATGAAGCAGCCCGAACAGGAATCGAAATTTTCCAGGGGGCGGTCATCGTCCAGAGGAATCCTGAAACGGGTGAGGGAACGTATTCGTTTTCTTTGAAAATTGGAAAACATCTCTGGAAGGTTGATCTTTTAAGTGAAACAACAGTCTGCGGAATTGATGTTAGTCCGAGACAACCAGATTCTGTGACTGAAGAATTAACAGGAGATTTATTTAACTGCACAATCTATGTCACACAGGGAAATGTTCGAATTGCAGATGGAAAATCTCTTTTAAAAGTTCTTGAAGCAGGTCGCCATTTACGACTTTCGGACAATAAAGATAACTCCATCGAATCGACCAGAATTGTATTGAATGGATTTCCCGGATGGATTACTGAACCTGATGAATTGAGTCCAATCCAAAGAAGAACAGGCAATTTGATCCTGAAAGAATTTGACAGGGAATCGAATGCGAATGAGAATTTTGTATCTCTTGCAAGCCATGACCATGGACGAATTGCTACACATGCAGTTGAAACCTTGGAATTAACGGAGAACTATCCAGCGCTTGTTGAGTTGCTTTCCCAGTCGAAGAGCCCTAAAAAGCATGATATGCATATTGCTCTTATCAACAGTATCAGGAATTTGATGGGAGCTGATCCCAGGAATGGACCTTTGATTGAAGAAGAAGTTCACCGGAAATTTCATGAAGATGAAGGTGATATTGTAGTAAGGCTTCTCTGGGGGTATCAATTGGCTGATGCAGAAGATCCATTGATTTCTGATCAACTGGTTTCTTATCTGGGAAGCAGCAACATCATCATTCGTGAACTGGCAAGCTATCACGTCAGGCGTTTGACGGGAAGAAAGTTTGACTATCAACCTCATGCATCGACTTCCCAGCGAAGAACATTATTAAGAAGAATCCAGAAGCATATTGATCGTTATGGTGCATTGATTCCACCTAAAAAAACTTCTGGTGAGCCGAAGAAAAAAGAAAAACCTTCGAAATTGAAGGATGAGAAAATTCCTGAACCGCCAAAGGCATCTTTGTAACAGACCAGTTTGTTTTTACCATTTGTTTTCAATTATTTATCGGGTCTGCCCAACAAGGTAAGAGTTCCGCCTCGCTTTCAGTAAGTAAAAAATATCATGTATAAGAAGTTGCTTCAATTTCTGGAACTGATTCGTTTCAGTCACACCCTGTTTGCGATTCCCTTTGCATTATTTTCTGCTGTTTTAGCATGGGATGGAAAAGAAGCCGGATTTAATTGGCGTGAGCTTCTGGGAATTATTCTTTGCATGGTCTTTGCACGAACGGCTGCAATGGGTTTTAATCGCGTTGTTGATTATAAAATTGATGCGAAGAATCCTCGAACGGAGGGAAGACATATTCCCGCTGGCTTGATCAGCATTCGTATGGTGAGCTTGTTTGTTATCATCTCATCTGCCGGGTTTATTCTTTCAACCTTAATTTTTCTGCCTAACCCGTGGCCAATTCGGCTATCTGTTCCGTTCCTTCTTTTTTTACTTGGTTATTCTTACTCCAAGCGATTTACCTCTTTATGTCATTACTGGTTGTCTACTGCATTAATGCTTTCACCTTTGGGAAGCTGGATAGCGATTCGAGGTGAACTTGCCTGGCCACCGGTATTGCTTGGGGTTGTGATATTCTTCTGGGTAGGAGGATTTGACATTATTTATGCGTGCCAGGATGAGGAATATGATCGTGAAAAAGGGCTTTTTTCCATCCCTTCCCGATGGGGGATTTCCAAAGCATTGAAAATTGCATTTGTCAGTCATTTATTGATGATCATAGCCCTTGTCGGCTTCTGGTATGTTTCAGGACTGGGATACATATTCCTGCTGGGGGTTGTGGTTGTTTCCCTGTTATTGCTTTATGAGCATAAGCTTGTTCGGCCGGATGATTTAACGCGGGTGAATATTGCCTTTTTCAATATTAATTCGCTTGTGAGTATTGGTTTGTTTCTTTTAGGGCTAATTGATACACTTGTCGGAGCATAAACAGGGTTTCCAATCTGTAAATTGAAGCTTGGAAATCCAGGACCGCTTGTTGTTTTTTAAAGCAGAATTTGTTTCGATGACTATGAATCCACGATTAAAAGAAATTCAGGAAAAAATTAATCAGGAAGAACGCCTCTCTTTTGATGATGGATTATTTCTTGAAGAATCGGTTGATACTCTTTCTCTGGGTGAACTTGCAAACAAGGTTCGGGAGAGAAAGAATGGCGATTTAGCATATTATAATACCAATATTCATTTGAATCCGACCAACGTTTGCGTCTATCGTTGCAAGTTCTGTGCATTCCGAGCAGACTTGAAAGACCCTCGCGGGTACGTATTCACAGATGAAATGGTTCGCGAGCGGGTTGAAGAAGCACGAGAAAATGGTGCAACAGAAATTCATGTTGTCGGTGGCTTGCATCACAAAAT
>JAJRVU010000028.1 GCA_024277145.1 Planctomycetota bacterium | reverse complement strand
CTTCGTAATGGTGAAATGTGTGCTCTTCTTCTGCAGATTTATTTTCGATTTCAGCCATAGATCGAATCCTTATATTATTTCTTGCTAGACAATGTCTAGAAATGATGTAGAACAGGCGCACTGTAGATATAGTCGGGATAACACTTAAACCTTCTATATCATTTATAGAAACGCTCTATTGACTAATTATTGATCTTGTTTAGCGGATTCCTGATCCAGCAATTCTTCCGTTTCTAACATTGTAATTTTTGGTTTTTCAATATTCCGAAACATGCCATTTGAAGTTGCCCAGCATAACATGCAAAAAAAGCCCAGGCTGGCCATCAGGTAATTAATGATAGGAGTCAGGGTATACACTCCTTCTGAATCAGAATTAAATAACTCAATGAATTCGAGAAACTTAGTGGTAAACCCCCAGAGACTCGGTATCAGGATCGCAATTGCAAGAATAAATGTAATAACTAAAGTGGAACGCTTAGTCTCCACATTTTTAAAATCGGCCATTATTCGTCGTCCTCTTCTTCATCCGAATCTTCTTCCTCGTCATCGTCGTCTTCATCTTCTTCTTCGTCATCCTCATCCTCATCAGAAGCCAGTTTAGCAGGAACATAATCTTCGTAATAAGGATAGCTTTCGAGCCAGGAACCAAGCCATTGTACATAAGTAATAATGGCGAATCCTCTCTCATTGGGTTTGTCAGGTGCCCCGTCAAAAAACCAGGGATATTCAGGCATGGGAGACTTAGCTGAAAGTGTGAGTGGTCTGAAGAAATGGACAGCATGCCAATCGTTGGAACGTCGCCCCCCTTCATGGGATAAATCCGGCCCAACCCGTCGTGTTCCAAACATGACCGGTCTTTGTAACTCATTCTGGAATTCTTTAGAAGTGGCGACTGGTCCCCATCTTTTGGATTCATTAGAGACGGGTCGAACAAACTGACTGTGACAATGCCAGCATCCTTCACCAACATATACCTTTCGTCCCACTCTCAATGCCTGGGAGATTTGTTTGTTCCACCACTTCGTTTCCACACTTGGATCATTTGGATCAGTCTCTCTTTTTCCATAAACTTTCTCAAAAGATTCCGGATACCGTTTAGCCAAATCTTCAAACTGATACCGCAAATTCCCGTTCACTTCAACAAGTTCTTCAACGGTTTTCTCAGGTAAATCCTGATACATTATAATCGGAACAACTGCATTGGAAACAAAGGCAAATCCAAAAAAGATTAACCCTGCGACAAGCATGATACCTGATTTACTTTCAAACATTGATTATGCCTTTTAATTCTCTACTTCAGGCGAAAATTATTATAATAAGGAAAATAGTATTTTCGTTTTTTATATTGATGCAACTGCTGTTGCAGGAGCGGTCTTGGATTTCTGCCAGGTTTTATAAAAGTTATACACAAACCCAATATAGCCTGTGAACATTGTCAAACCAGCAAAGACGCGAACAACCCAGAACGGAAATGAAACGTCAACATATTCAGTCCATGGATACATGGCAGCCTGAACATAGCCTTGAAACAATCCAGCCAAGGTCAGGTCAATAACCATCAAAGCCAATCCACCTGTCGACATCCAGAAGTGGAACTCGAGAAGTTTCTGACTGTGCCATTCTGTTTTATAAATTCTGGGAACAAGGTAAATCATAATTCCAAACAACCACATACTGAAAACACCGAACATGACCATATGGGCATGACCCACAACCCAGTCGGTAAAGTGAATCAGCTTCTGAAAGGTTAACGTCACCTGTAATGCACATTGCGTACATGTCAGAAAATAGAAAACCATTCCTGTATAGAAATATCGAATAGGAAGATTCGTCACAACTTTACGACCGTCTCCCCATAATGTTCCAAAGAAATTTATAATCACTGTCAAAACAACCATTTCAACAGCCACTGTTGAAACGATGGCTCCATACTGCAGGAACATAGGAATCGGGGTGTAAAGGAAATGATGAATTCCGTTTAAAGGATAAAAGAATGCCAATCCCCAGAAACCAACAAGCGAAAGCCCATGGCTCCAGATTGGCTTCTTCAAAAGAATAGGAACAAAATAATACATCAGCCCCCAACCAAAAGGAGTCACAAACAGTCCGACCAAATCATGAATAAATAAACCGCCAACAGCTCCTGCACCTGTCCCGGAAACCCAATATTCGGGAACAAGATTTCCCATAGCATAGGTCAGGAATGTCCAGATGAATGCAGCCATGAAATACCACAGGGAGACATACATTGAACCTTTGGATTTAATAATGGGTGTCATGAAGTCGACTGCTACCAGAAACAACCCTGCCAATGCGAGTGGGTCAATCCAGACAGGTGTTTCACCCCATTCCAAACCTTGTGCTTCACCCAAAAGAATACCCACAGCAGTTGCCAATACCACAACCTGCCAGGCACCAAATATAAAGTAGGAAAGCCTTTTATCCAAAACTGGTTTTAGTGTTAAACGAGGGATTGCCCAGTGGAGTGAACCCAGAAACATATTTGCGAGAAAACCATACGCAACCGCATTCGTATGAACCATTCTCCAACGTCCCGGAGAGAAAATTTCAATCCCTGCAAAAGGATTATGCCTGATCAACTGAAATGCCATCAGTAAACCTGCAAGCATTGAAATGAAAAGAAAAGTCAATCCCGCTACAAAATAGCATTTGACCAGATTCTCATTCACGAGATCGGATTGTTGTGGAATTTTATTTTCAGCTGTTAAGTCGGCAGACATTATTGCTCCGTAGGACGTTGATAGTGAACGTATTGGCCTAATGGATAAACCAAAGCCATTGTCCAGCCAAAGACAAGATGAGTGACCGCTGCAACCCACCAAGGTAGATATTCCTGATTGACAATCCAGTTACCATCAAATAAAAGTGGTTGCAACCAGGAAAGAATGGCATAAAAATTAAATAACCAAATGGCAATAGCAAGAACACTTGCAAGAATTAATCGTTTAACAAGAGATCCCGAAGGGGCAAATTTTGCAAGAAACATCTGAAAAGGAATTCCCAGAATCATTCCCGTTGCAACATACAAGCAACAGCCAAATGCAATCACAATCCCATCACCAACCACAAACAAGCTTTCTGCCTGTCCCGTGACACCAAGCACTTTTTCCCCCAAAGGAAATGTCAGGTAAACCCGAATCAATTCCAACGGATGCTTTCCTGCAATCGGCGCACCAATCACATTCACAAGTAAACTGGTAATGGCTCCAAAAAAACCAAGCATGAATCCAGCCAATGCGTGATAAGTCCCGTAAAACCCTTTCTGCTTCCATTCCAATTCTGAAACAGGAGAAATTTCCGATTCCAGTTCACGTACTCGCGAACGGAGTGATTCCAACTCCTCTTTTTTTGATGTGAGGTCACCTGAATTACTCGTCATCTTCATCCTCCCCTTCTTCTTCGTCATCGTCGTCGTCGGTTTTCACCTCAATCGGCTTACTCGAAGGATAAGGATTCACAAGACCAGCCGGAGGAATTCCTCCCCTTCGCCGCTCATTGGAAATGTAAAGTACAAACGAAACCAGATCCCAGGCGGTATCAGGATTTTCCTGTAACAAACTTTTGAAACCGGGCATGGGAGTTCCATTAATCCCCGAAAGAATTCTGCGATAGATATCAATTGGCTTTTGCCCACCGTGAAGCATTCCAGATGTTAAATCTGCAGCCTGCGTCGGGAATGACCAGCCATCTGTTCCGATATTCCCTTTGGTCTGACCACGACCGTCATCTCCGTGACATTTCACACATCCTTTTTCCTTGAATGCAACCTTCCCGCGCTCCACATGTTCCATCGTGAATTCAGGCTGCAAGGTTAAAGGATGAACTACTGAAACTTCAGCTTCTTCCCACGCTTCCTTAATTTCATCAACAAAATCAGGGATCACATCCGGGTCAAGTTCCTCTTCAGAATCAATCTCATAAGCCAACGCTTCCTCCAACTCTCCTCGATGGGTCAAAGCAAGAACATATTCGACAACCGCTTCCATCTCTTCTTTAGATAGCAACTTGAAGGAAGGCATTGAAGTGCCGCGAATCCCTCGGATAATTGTATCTTTGAGATCACTGCGTCTTGGCTTTAAACCATATGGAGTTGTTGTGAATTTAAAAATTCCTTTTCGGTAATCCCGTGGCCGGGGAAACAGGTAATCTGCTGCAACGCCCGCACCATCTCCACTGACGCCATGACATTGAACACATCTTTTTGTATAAACAGCGGCACCGAGGAAAAGTTGACTTTGAATTGTTCGATCTCTTGAAAGACGCTCTTTTGCCTTTTGGTTGAGTTTCTTTTTCTCTTCCGGAGATAGCTTTTCAATCTTCTTTTTCTTGGGAGCAACGTAATAACGATACCCCACCATCTTTGTTCGAGCAGGGGTGCCACTTTTCTCAAGCAACACTTTGACTATCTGTTTCTGAAATTCTGTATCCAGTTCTTTCACGCCAGAACTGGATACATATTCAAGTTCAGACTGCCTCTGGCATCCTGTAATAAAGAGAGGAATCAGGACAACCAATAATGGTTTTAATGTCCGTACACTGAAAACCGTTTTGATAACACGTAGCAACATCATGTTCCTATTTTTGAATTAATTCGATTTCAGATATTAAGATAAGGATTTGATTTTTTTGAAGAAGCGTTTCCATTGAATTGAAAAATAACCGACTCAAAAAATAAAGGCTTAATTCAATTCCTTTTCAAACTACAAACATTTAATAAAATTACAATTGTGATTTAATAGAAAAATGAATTTTAAGATGAAGAACTACAGCATTGTTTATTATTCATTTTTAGCACATTCATTATTATTGAATACAATACAAAACTGTCTTCATTTCCTAACTGCCATCAGTATAATTTTTGAATTCTATGATTCATTCAAGAACTATGATTCATTCAAGAACTATGATTCATTCAAAAACTATGATTCATTCAAAAACTATGATTCATTCAAAAACTATATTTTGCATCAACATTAATTTTCACATTCTCAAAGTCCCACGATTTCAAAATCCATTCTCAATAATCGGAAACAAAAAACTGCAAATGGGAAAACAAGTTCAGCCCGGACTGAGTTAAGGCAAACACCTCAATAATTTAATCTGACTGATTTCCGCACATTAAAACGTGCGATTGTGCACGATCCTTGTATAATGAAAGAATGAAAACGTATTAATTAAGCTCCCATCTGAAAATGAATCGATTCACTAAGCAATTAAAACATCTTGTTACAAAGCCTTAAACTGAAATAAAGCTCTTCAGGTCACATCAAAAGCAGTAAGAACACTCGTTCATTTTAGCTTTGGTATATGAATTGCTTTTAGATGTAGAGGTCCAGTTTGAGCTTTAACAATCTACCACCAATGGAGCCGGAAAGTGTTTGACACCTCTAAAGTAAATTTACTTCTTGCTGATGATGACGATGGTTTTCGGGAAAGCGTCGCCAGACGAATTCGTAGAAAAGGTTATTCTCTCACCGAAACGAGTGATGGAAATGAAGCCCTCGAAATACTGGAAGCTCAGGATATTAACGTTGCCATTCTTGATTTAATGATGCCCGGAAAAACGGGACTTGAAGTCTTGATAAAATTCAGGGAAAAATATACAGACTGCGAAATTATTATCCTGACCGGTCAAAGTTCTGTGGAAACAGCAGTCGAATCTTTAAAAGCTGGCGCTTACGATTATCTGCAAAAACCTTTTCCACTTTCAGAACTGGAAATTCTGATACAGAAAGCTTATGAACGAAATCGGCTGATCCATGAAAATAAACAGTTAAAAGCAGTCCTCGCTCGAAACAGACCAAACTGGAATATCATCGGCAACTCTCCAACTATCAGGCAGGTCTTTCGGTTAATTGATCGGGCAGGTCCCAGTGATAAATCAATCCTGATTCAAGGTGAAAGTGGAACCGGAAAAGAATTGGTTGCCCATGCATTACATGCCAGCAGTAAACGATCTGAAAATCCTGTCATCACTGTGAACTGTGCTGCGTTATCCGAGCAACTTTTAGAAAGCGAATTATTTGGTCATGAACAGGGAGCATTCACAGGTGCCCTTGAGAAAAAAATTGGCCTGATTGAACTGGCTGATCAGGGAACACTATTCATTGACGAAATTGGAGAAATGCCTATTCCCATGCAAGTCAAACTACTCCGTGTTCTTGAAGACGGTTCCTTTCGACGGGTCGGTTCCACCAAAGAACGTAGAGTTGATATACGTTTAATTACTGCAACGAATAAAGACCTTGAAAAAGAAGCCCGGGATGGAAATTTCAGGGAAGACCTCCTTTATCGAATCAATGTTCTTTCCATTGACCTCCCTCCTCTTCGTGAAAGAAATGGTGATATTGACCTGCTTCTCAATCACTTTATGGGTGAAGGATGGAATATCTCTGCAGAAGCAAAACTATTTCTGAAGCACTATCAATGGCCGGGGAATATCAGGCAGTTCCACAATATTATTGAACGAGCGAAAATTCTTGCTGATCATTCTGAAATTCAGGCGAAGGATCTTCCTGCTACAATTAAAGGAGCGCTCTCTGAAGAAAATCATACTGATGATAACAATTGCAGTTCTGATAAACTGGCTGCCATTCAACGTCAGAAAATTGTGGAAATCATGAAAAGAAAACAAGGGAATAAAACACGGGCAGCTGAAGTTCTCGGGCTGACAAGAAGAAGTCTTTACAGGCTCCTTGAAAAGCATTCAATCCAGAAAGAGGAATACATGCTTCACGTTCATCAGTCGCAGGATTAAGATTCTTGTTTATTGACACGCCGGAAACGAAATGTCAGAAGTAAAATGCTTGATCCTGAAAGAGAATCAAGCTTGTGCATTACCTCAAGGCAAATCCTTGATCCCGCGAAGACCGAAAGTCACGAAAGGCTTCCGTTCTGGTTCGCTTCACGTTCCAACTCACGTTCGATCATACGTTGTTTAATTTTAGAACCTTTGCCACTACCAAACACTTTTACTGTATGCATAGCAAGCAACACACCCCACCCAATTAATGGCCAATAAAACCAATGTGTATCGGATGAACTTCTAAAATCGAGCGTAATCATCAAAATATTTGCTAGCACGTAGACCGTAAGATGTATGTAAAAACCAATTTTCTGTTCGACTTGGCCTTTGGCTCGTTTGTAACTTTCCATTTGGTTACTCATATCGATAGTCATTCCTTTATAATTTTATGATGATTGCACCATGCCGTAGAGTGTTGTGCCAAGCAGATAAACTGAAATTTATCAATCATCTTAAGGTACACCACCAAAGCAAGTTAAAGATCTTAGCCTCAAGCTCAGGCAACGGACTCGTTCGATAACTCAACCCGAAAATCGTTATAGTATAAATCTATCTTAATTACAATTTTAGTTCCAAATCTTTAGTTCCAAAACAACTGTGAAGGCATGCAGGTCTTGAGAAATCTCAACTGATACCATTAGCACAGAAAACAGATCGACCATATTAACGAGAAAGACCATCAGAAAAGCAAATTTTACAGGCCAATTCAAGAACATCTATCTTTATTTAAGTTCAATATCCAACGTATTAGCACGTGCTCTAAAGTGGATCCAATTGGAACAAACCAAATCAAGTACTATTTACGACCAAAGGCAAGGCGATTAAAAACTGGCTACCCTTGCCCGGTTTTGATTCTGCCCAGATTCGACCTCCCTGCTTTTCAATGAGATACTTTGAATAATAGAGCCCCAATCCAGATCCTGGTATTTTCTGGTGCTGATTTAATCTTTTAAATGGGCTGAATATCTGCTTAAGGTCCTCATGAGGAATACCGGGACCATTATCCTGAACGATCAGGATTCCCTCCCTGTCCCTGATTTCTGAGAAAACTTCAATATGTCCCGGTTTTTTATCAATGTATTTGATTGCATTGGTGAGCAAGTTATAAAGCACTTCTTTTAACAAAACTTCATGGGCAATAAGCGTTGGTAATTTCTCTGCAACAGAAATTGTAATCTCTCTTTGACCTGCACGTGTTGTTAAACGTTCTAAAACAGATTCCACCACTTTCTGGCTCTGCACAGGCTCTACAAAATCATCCGGCATCATTGATAAATCTGATGTTGCTGAAAGCAGTTCATTAATAACAGTGCTCATATTCAATACTGTTTTTTGTGCAACAGATATCAACTCTGCTGTATCGCCCGGCATGATATCCTGATATTCATCCAGGATTTCTTCACAAATATTAGAGACAGTAGCCAGGGGAGTTTTTAAATCGTGAGAAGCTAACTGCGCAAATTGTTTTAATTCTGCATTGGATCTCCAAAGCATCTCAAGAGCTTTTTCCAGATCAACCGTAGACTGCTTGAAGTAAGCATCCAGAGTTAAACCAATATCCAGAAATATCACTTTCAGTAATGCATTAATTTTCGGATAAAGGCTTTCTGCGCTTTCTGCATTATTACTATCCGAAGAGGAAGCAAGAATTTCAGCAATACCCATACGGGCATACTGATAGAACCCCCCTAAGACTAAATGGGAATCGACTCCGCGCGATGAATGGGAATAGCCAACTTTTTCTCGATCCTTAGCATAAGCCTGATCCCATTTTGCATTGAACATGGAGAGAAGATGCTTCTTCTGCATTTTTTTCAGGTTCTTCACAAGATCAGGATCTTGCAGGAAACCATTAGCCTCTGGAAAAGATTTTAGATGATCATAAAACCCATTGATAAAATCGTCTGAAATTTCTTCAAAAGAGGCTTTCAAGCCACGCAGAATACGTGCATCTTCTTCACCTAGAAGCAGATACTTTAACCGCTGCTCCAGATCAATCTCTCCAGATGAATCGCTACCCTTTGAAGAATCCTGTCGATCCTGCTCCATAAAAAACCTGACGTAAAATAACAGTAATTTCGTTCAGAAAGCTTGTTGCTATTGACCATCAAAATGTTCGGTTAAAAATGCAGTGACTCGTTGTGGGCTCACAATTCCACAGACATTCATCTCTTCATCAACAACAGGAACATGACGATAACCTGCAACAGCCATGACACTCAATGCTTTCGCAGAAGAGTCTCCTATTTTGACATAAATAGGACTGTCTGTCATCACCTTTGTTACTGGTTCATTTTTGATTTCATCAAATTCAAGAGAAACTTTCATAAGCAGATCCCGATCAGAAAGAACCCCAACCAGTTTCTGGTCCCGGACAACCATCAGGCACCCTTTTTTCATCTGGTTCAGTTTTTCAACAGCTTCCTGAATAGTAGTCTCCGGAGTAATGCAGGAAAAAGGTTGTGATTCAATCGCTGAAACCTTTTCTTCTGCCAATGCCCGATGCAATGCATCATCGTATTTAACAGGTTCATAATTATCCAGTGGATCCTGGTACTCATCAAAACTGCTATGTGTGCTTTTATCTGTCATGAGAACACCTCTTGATTAATAAGTTGAAGAAATAGATCAATAGTATTTTCAAGCGCCTTCGCGTTTATGAACTGGCTTAATTGGGGTGATACGCTGAACCATAACAACCCTCGGGTAATGTTCTGCAATATATTCCATTAACCCTTTCTGCCCAGTGAGTGCACACGCTTTGCCTTCCTCATCCACTACACATATGAAACGAATATTATTAATCTGCATTGCCTCTAAAACAGTCTGGATTGGATCTGTCATTTTCACCCAGGGACAACGATCAGCCATATGACCTTTTAAAGGTTCATCCAGAAATGAACTCCCTGATAAAATCAGATGCCTTAATAAGCTTTCGGTAAATATTCCGTCGGGTTTACCCTCTTCATCGACCACAACTACGCACCCGATGTCATGTTTTCTCATGAGTTGGATTGCATCCCGGACTAACATGTCAGGAGTCGCTGTGATTAGCCGTCGCAATTCCAGTCTTCTAACAGTTTCCAGACCTAGATTTTCACGTAATCCCATGATAATCCCCTTAATAAACCAGGATTGATATTGTCGAGAATGCTCCTGGTTTAGAGATATTTGCATTTTGTGTACCAAAATGGCTATTGAACCAGCTTGTGTTTCACTCAACAATAAAGGGGATAACGGAACCATGAATTTGCTCTGTTTAACTGAGGGGTTTATGGCATTTCAGAACAAAAAAATATTCCATCAATAATTCAGAAAGCCTGGCCTACCAAATTAAAACAACAATAAACGCAATTTACTGCAAGAAAAACCGTGCGAATTAGTAACAGGCGGGCATTTACGCACACTCTATCCGGGAAAAAATGTTGTTCAAAAACCCTGAATAAATAGCCCTGAAACTCTTTTGAGTCTGATTTCAAGGTTTTCCAGATGATTAAAAAATCGTGTTTTTTTGCAAGTTATTGGATTCACAAATGCATGACCAATAATCATAGTAGAATGGGAGAAATTAGTCATACTAAAGTAAGCTTCAAAATACGTGTAGCGGGTTAGAGCCTTTAAATAAAGTTTCCATGCTATCCAATGACGCTACAGTTAAGTGCAACCTGCACTAAAATGATTTGATTTCATGTTTCTCATTTTCTCTTCTTCAAAATTTATCGAAGGAAAACAACTTTATGAAACAGAGCCTGTTTTCAGTCAGCTACGCCGGGTTATGGGGGCAGCACACTCTGTCGCTCAATGATTTTATTACCAAAGCTGCTTCCCTCGGTTTTGATTCTGTCATGCTGATGGGAAAAAGACCTCATCTTTCCATCCTGGATTACAATGACGCTGACCTTGAAGCTGTTCAACAATTACTGAATCAACATTCAATTGCTTGTGATGTGATCGGAGGGTATGTCGATCTCTCTTCTTCCCATGCAGCCGAAATTCCGTATCTGGAAATGCAAATTGACTATGTCCAATCGTTATCCAGAATTGCTTCAAAACTGGGCGCAAAAATTGTTCGTGTTTTTACCGCTTATGAATCTTCTGTTGATAGTTTGCACAATGACTGGAAACGAGTTGTCACCACTCTTCAGGAAATGAGTGATCGCGCAAAAGCATACGATGTGACCATCGCAATTCAAAATCATCACGACATCGCAGTTCATACCGACGCGCTCACTGAATTGCTATACGACATTGACCGCCCCAATTGCAAACTCGGATTTGATGCCTGGTCCCCAGCTTTACGTGGAGAAGACCTTTACGAAGTCGCCCGAAAGATGGCTCCACACACAGCAATCACGACCAATGCAGATTACATTCGCCTGCCTCGGTTCCAATACCAACCTGCACTGATCAACTACTTGCCAGCTTATCCTGACATGGTTCGAGCCGTCAAATTTGGTGAAGGTTTTATTGATTACGAAGCCTTCTTTAGAGGTTTAAAAGAAGGGGGATTTGATGGAATTGCCAATTACGAAATGTGCTCTCCTTTACGAGGGGGAGGTGCAGAAGAAAATCTGGATGCCCATTGTCAAAAATACCTTGAATGGATGAAACAACATGAACTAACCTGATTGAATGCATCCTTAACTTTTCAACCAATTGAATAGATTCAATAAAGAAATAAATACCCATGACTGAGCAATCCCTCGAATCAGACAACCAATCATTATTACGTAAAATACTTCATTCCATTGGACCAGGGCTGGTCACTGCCTGTGTAGTCATTGGTCCGGGAAGCATTCTCACAAGTTCAAAAGTTGGTGCGACAGATGGATTCACAAAAATCTGGGTCGTCATTGTTGCAGTTATTTTCATGATGTCATACATCACAATGGGCATGAAACTGGGAATTGTCACCCAGAGGTCCGTTGCTGATATTATCAGTGAATATTTTGGTCGTTGGGTCTCACTTCTTATTGGCTTCAGCATCTTTTTTATCGCTTCTGCCTTCCAGTTTGGAAATAATCTTGGCGTTTATTCTGCCTTCCAGTTTGGAAACAATTCAGCAGTCAATCCTGCAATCCAGACGGTAGATAATTCCTGGACCTGGCTCCTTCTTTTTAATGGAATCACCATCGTCTTTATTTTTGGATTTAAAAATCTCTACCATGTCCTGGAAAAACTGATGTCTTTTTTCGTGGCGATGATGTTGATCTCTTTTGCCATCAATCTTATCTTTGCAAAACCACCGCTGGGAGAACTCGCTTCAGGTTTTATCCCCAAGTTCAATTCAGAAATGCTCAGCCTTGAATTGCTTGGACTCATAGGCACAACCTTCGTCATCGCTGCTGCCTTCTACCAATCGTATCTTGTCCAGTTCAAAGGTTGGAATACGGAAAATATGAAAACAGGAATTCTGGATGCCCGTGTGAGTTCAGTCATCATGGCTTCAATCACGTTAATGATCCTTGCAACAAGTGCATCTGTTTTAAGGGGTCAGGAATTAACAAGTGTCAATGATATTGCAAATCAACTCACGCCCCTGTTTGGTGAAAAAGGGAGAATTATATTTTGCACCGGGCTCTTTTCAGCCGCTTTTTCATCGTTTATTGTCAATTCCATGATTGGCGGCTTTCTCCTTTCTGACTCACTCAAACTTGGTAGCCACCCGGATGAAAAATGGCCAAAAATACTGACCGCTGCTGTTTTAATTATAGGAATGCTCGTTGCCATTTACATTATTAAAACAGGGATTAAACCACTCGGAGCAATTGTCACCGCACAAGCAGTCACCGTCATTGCATCCCCACTCCTTGCTGGGGTTCTTCTCTGGTTAACTTCTTCAGAAAAAGTGATGGGGAAATATAAAAACGGACCGATCCTCATTACGATTGGATCACTAGGTATCATCCTGTTATTAACAATGTCTTTCAACACCGCAGTTTACAAGGTTTGGCCCAAGGTTTGGCCCTTCATAGAAAAAATGTTAGGTTAGGCATCGTGCTCATATCATTATTGAATGATGTTATACTGGAATGACTTTTGATCACACAACTTAAATCAATCTTCTTTAATAATATTAAGTCCTGTTGGCATGCTACAAAAATATTTTTTAAAACCGTTCCGAATATATTTAACTCTATTTTTTTTCATTGCCCCTTCCCATGTTTTTGGACAAGAGGAAGATGACGATGAAGACGCGCCTGAATCTCTACCCGGAATAATTGCAGAGTATACTGATTCATCCGGGAATTCCTTCAAGCGAATTGATGAACGTATTTCCTGGAAATGGGATCAATCCAAACCTGATCCGCGATTATCGGGCGATCGTTTTCAGGCAAACTGGACCGGATTACTGGAAACATCGGTCACCGGGGAATATCAGTTTCATTTCCATGTTCAAGGAAAATTCAATTTAAAAATTAATGGCCAATCCGTTCTCAAACAATCCAGTGATAAACCTGCGTGGGTTTCTTCTTCCCCGATAAAACTGAATTGGGGCGAACAAAAAATCGAAGTCACATTTCAGAAAACCAACAATAATGCTCAGGTTGCCATGTTCTGGGAAGGACCCGATTTTGAACTGGAACCGGTTGCGTCTCATTGGTTGACTCACGCTGCAGAAGAAACGCCGCCGAACCATTTCAACCGGGGAAAACTGCTAGTCCGTGCATTACGATGTTCTGCCTGCCATCAGGTTTCCATGAAAAACAGCCCGATCCACGCCCCTGATTTACTCAATCTGAAGGGGAACATTAAAGAAGAATGGATGATTCATTGGCTGACGAAAAAACCCGAAGAAGACCCGGAGTCAGAAGATGAACTGATCAGTCGTCGCATGCCTCACTATTCGTTATCAACGAAAGAAGCCGAAGCAGTCACCGCATACTTGCTCAGTCAATCCAGTCCTTCAACAATAAAACATAAAACGTTAAAAGGAAACCAAAAAAAAGGACAGCATCAGTTTTTAACGCGGGGATGCATTTCCTGCCATCGGGTTGATGAACTCGGAACAAGCGGGCTCTTTGGTGGAGGCGACCTGACAAATATTTCCGATAAGAGGCCAGTTCATTTTTTTAAAGAATGGTTGCTTCATCCGGAAAATATTAATGTGCATCACCGCATGCCTAAATTCAAACTCGATAAAAATGACATTGATAATATCCCAGCCTATCTTGCAACATTAACAGAAAACGAAGATGAGCAATCAAAGATTTCAAAAACCGACTCGGCTGATAAGATTTCTCTGGGTCGAAAAATTGTAGAGCAAAAAAAGTGCGCCAACTGCCATCAACTTAAAGATATCAAAGCAGATTCATCGCTTAAAACGCTTCTTTCTTCAAAATCGATCTGGAAAACAGGTTGCTCGGGAAATGATGATGCAGAAAAAAAACATCCCCTCTTTTCTCTTTCTCCTGAGCAACAAAAAGCAATTCAGGTTTTCATCAGTGAATCAGAACAGGCAACGATTTCCCCATCCCATAAACCGGATGGACATTTTCTGATGAAAGAAAAAAATTGTGTAGGTTGTCATTCCCGCGGAAATGAACTCGGAATTTCTGGAATGCTCCTTGATATTCTTGAGGAAGATTATTCCCTGGCTCACAGTCTTGGCTATCTCAAACCCCCTGCACTGGATAGCGTTGGCGATAAACTTCATCACAAGGCGCTGAAGAATGCGATTTTATCCAAACGGAAAAAACGAAGACCCTGGCTTTATGTCCGCATGCCTGAATTCAATTTAACGGAAGAAGAATCATCTGCAATTAATGAATACCTTATCTCTGCAGATCGAATTCCTCCCGTCCCGAAAAACATCCCGTCCATTTCAAAAAGTAAACTCGAAGTGGTGGGAAACCGATTGGTGACCAGTGACGGATTTGGCTGCACCAGTTGTCATCAAATTGGAAAACTGAAAGTCAAACATGCCCATCCCGGAGTTCTCGGACCCGATTTAAGCATGCTTGGAAATGATATCCGTGAATCATGGTTCTATCGCTGGTTAAGAAACCCGATTCGTATTTCTCCTCGAATGGAAATGCCAGCAATCAAAACACCTATCCGGGGAGTTCTGGATGGGAATATTCATCAGCAGACGAAAGCGGTCTGGAATGTTTTAAATGAACCCGGTTTCACACCAGCACAAGCCAATGCAATCCGTGTCCTCCGTCTACGAAATGATCCTGAAAATCGGCATCAAGCTGAAATTCTGATCGATAACCTCGAAATTAATCAAGGGAAACAAAAATTTGTATTTGTCAAACCGCTACTGATGGCTTTTCCAAACAGGCATAATGTTCTGTTTGATCTGGAAAAACATCGACTGACAAGCTGGACGCTAGGGGACGCTGCTTATCAAAGGACTCGACATAAATATTGGTTCTGGGAAAGTGCCGGAGCCCCCGTCTTAACTGTCATTCCGGGAAATAAACAGAATGAAACCATCCTGATTAAAAACAATCAGCAATTCCAGCCAGCGATTGATCCTGACTTTCCCCCCGAATTTGAATACGTCCAGAAAACTGCAAAAGGAATTGAATTTTATGTTCATCTTCCATTTAAAGGAATTTCAAATTCTTCCAGTCAATCCGTTCTGAAAGTGACACAACTTTTTGAACCTTTCCAGTCTGAAAAAAAATCAGGTTTTGAAAGAACAATCCAATTTGAAAACATTCCAGTGAAGACGTCCGTTTTGTTTAACCCACTTCCGGGGCATGATATAACAATTAACGAAAATCGAAAATCGATTTCGATAGAACATATTAAAGTCACCCTGCTTTCAGAAGGACTCACATTCTCAAACAAAGACAACGGGCAGATTCTCATCAAATCCAGCCAGAAAAAAACTGCTGTCATCAAACTGAAATACAGTACAGAATTACCAAACGATCAATATCTCAAACCGAAACCAGATACCTGGCAGATGGCGCAGGAAGAACTGACAGTCATTCCCGGCTTCCGCGCAACGCGATTACCCCTGCCTGAAGAAATCACACCGACTGCCCTTTCATGGAAAGAAGATGGTCGATTGATTTTCGCCACTTTAAAAGGACGACTCTGGGAAGCTGTTGACACAAATCATGATGAAATCGAAGACAAACTTAAACTTTTACAGGATGGGTTTTCTGCGCCGTTCGGGTTGAACAGCACTCGGAACGAAAAGGGAGAACCTGTCATTGACATTGCAGATAAAACAGCCCTTTTGAGATTAACCGACACCAATAAAGATGGCATCCCGGACAGAACCGAAACCGTTGCATCCGGCTGGGGGCATAATCTCGACTATCATGGTTGGATACTGGGGCTGCCTCAGGATGAACAAGGAAATTATTACGCCTCCGTCACAAATCGAAATGGTCCTCTGAAACATTTACGAGGACGGGTTATGAAACTTATTAAACAGAAACCGGACGATCCTGATTCCAGCAGACGATTTCACATGAAACCGATTGCAATTGGTTTTCGTTTTCCCGTTGGTATTGCGCGAAACAAAAACGGGGAACTCTTTGTCACAGATAATCAGGGCCAGTATAATCCATTTAATGAAATTAATTATATTCAGGAAGGAAACCATTATGGATTCCTCAACTTGAAAGGATTGGAAGACACGCCTGAAATTAAAAAAATGAAGAAATGGGGAACTACAATCGGAATCCCTCATCCCTGGGTTAGAAGCGTTAATGGAATCTGCTTTATGGAAACGCCGGAATCTGTTCTTAGAAAAAATGGTCGACCTTTATTCGGACCATTTGAAGGTCACCTGCTCGGCTGTGAATGCACAACACGCCAGTTAGTCCGAATCAGTTTTGAAAAAGTGAATGGTCATATGCAAGGAGCAGCTTATCCGCTCACCATTAAGCCACCACGCGGCGCAAGTTCGCTTCTTCGTCCACTTGTCAGCCAGGTGAATCCGCACAATGGTGATATTTATATAGGAAGCCTGCACGACAGCGCCTGGGGAGCGGGCAGAAATGTGGGTGAGCTTGTCCAACTTCGATTCAATGGTAATCTCCCGGCAGGGATTGCAGAAATGCGAATGATTTCAAACGGGTTTGAAATTGAATTCACACACCCCGTTGACAAAAACAAAGCCATTAAAAAATCGAATTATGGACTGGCTTCTTACCAGAGAATTCCTTCTCCCGCTTACGGCAGTCCGGACACTAACCATCGAATTGAAAAAATTAAGTCAATCCAGATTTCCGGTGATGGAAAAAAAGTGACAATTCAATTAAACGAAATCCGGAAAGGTTTTGTTTATGAATTAAAATTGCGAAAATTGATTACCAGCAAAGAATTGTTTCACCCCGCTGAAGCGTATTACAGTGTCGGACCTCTTCCGTAACATGTTTACAATCATATACATCTTTAAAACGAAAACATTTTAATGCCTGAAAAAGAACCACGAGCTAAAATTGGAATTGTGACTGTCTCTGACCGTGCCAGTCGAGGCGAATATGAAGACCGTGGCGGTCCCGCAATTGAAAAATATCTTACCGAAGTTCTTACTTCGCCGTGGGAAAAAGTTACCCGGGTTGTTCCTGATGAAATTTCTGTTTTAAAGCTCACTCTGGAAGAATTGTGCGAAGATCAGAACTGCTGCATGATCATCACCACAGGTGGAACAGGCCCTTCCAAACGAGATATCACTCCCGAAGTGACAGAAAAGTTTTGCGATAAATTACTGCCCGGATTTGGCGAAATGATGCGAAAAATCTCGTTTGAAATTGTACCGACAGCCCTTCTTTCCCGTCAGACTGCTGGCGTGAAAGGGAACACGTTTCTGATCAATCTTCCCGGCCAACCGAAAGCCATTGCAGAATGTCTTGATGCAGTCTTCGCAGCTATCCCTTACTGCATTGACTTGATTGATGGCCCTTATTTAACAACGGACGAAAAACGAATTAAAAGCTTCCGCCCGAAAAAGAAATAACGTTAGCTCTGTGTAACGAATGATAAAAAGAAAAGGTATCACGCAGAGTTCGCAGAGCCGTGGAGACCGTGATTAATAATTGTAACTGTATTAAAAAAGTGTTTTTTATTTATTAAACACAAAGGCAGAAAGACACAAAGTAAAGAACAGGCATTTCAATTGTAAAATCCTTCGTGCCTTCGTGATATTTGTGGTAATAATGCTTCTTTATTTTCTTCTCTGCATTCATTGTCAGGCTACAGCCTGACCTACAAAATTATCTATTTCTCTGCGTGTGATTTTTTCTTTTCAAGTTGCAGTCGAGTCAACCTGTCCATGAATGTAGACATCATTTTCGATCAATTGCACTTCCTGAGAGATTAACTGCGGGAATTCCGGGATCTGTTCCAGTCCGTTTCCAGATAAAGGTGTGATCGCTTTTTTTCCACCCACCAATTTTCCTGCGATGAATACATGAACTTCGTTGATCAATTTTTCATCAAAAAAAGAGCCAAGAATTCCTCCCCCACCTTCAACAAGAATGTTCGTCATCTCTCGGCGGGCAAGTTCTTCACAAAGTATTTTTAAATCAAGGTGAGTTGAAGAACCAACTTTGAATGGAATGGCCAATATATCCACGCCTAGACTTTTTAGTTCTTCTGTCTGGTCCGTTTTTGTTTTCTGGCTGGTGACTAATATAACAGGGGTTTGATCTGTTGTTTTTACCAATTGTGAATCTATCGGCAATTGGCCATCGCGATCAATCACAATTCGGGTGGCTGTTCTTGGCCCTTCTGGTCGCGCTGTTAAAAGAGGGTCATCTTTTAACACGGTTTCAATGCCTACGATGATTGCATCCATTTGTCCGCGAATTTGATGAACAATTTCCCGGCTTTTCTGGTTGGAAATCCATTGGGAATGCCCCGTTTTCGAGGCAATTTTTCCATCAAGAGTCATCGCCCATTTTGCATGAATATAGGGAAGACCTTTTTCATTCATCCGAATGAAGGGAGCCATCATCTGTCGGACATCGTTTTCTTTGATGCCTGTGTGAACTTCAATGCCTGCATTTTCAAGTTCTGTAATTCCACCCCCATCCACATGAGGAGCAGGATCCTGAATGCCTATGTAAACTTTCTTGATTCCTGCTTGAATAATCGCTTTGGTGCAGGGACCGGTTTTCCCTTGATGACAACATGGTTCCAGAGTGACAAAGAGGGTCATTCCCTCTGTTTTTTTTGAAGTAATATTTTCTGAATTGATGTTATTAAGGGCATCAATTTCTGCATGCGGTCCCCCGAAAATCTTGTGGTAACCTTCGGAAATCAAATTCAGGTCATCATCAACAATGACAGCACCCACCATCGGATTCGGCTCCACAAAACCTTTTCCTGAACAGGCAAGTTCAATGGCCCGTTCCATGACTGAATCGATGGTCTCAAATTGTTTCATGCTGTTTTTATATCGAGATAATGCTTGACCAACTTTTTTTTAGTTTGATGCTCTACTGATTCTCATCAAAATTATTCTGGCACCCAGAGTTTCTGATCACCCGATGTTTCATTTTCCTGATCAGGAGTCCAGATTCCACCTGGATTTGGAGAATTTGTTGAAAGGTCATCACTCAAATCAAAAGGAGAATCTATCCCGAACATCTGTAATAATTGAGCAAGGTGTGCTTTTAACTGTGGCACTTTCGGGATGTATTTCTCATTGAATTCGTTAAGTAAATCGTTCAAGCCCGAGTCTTCAGGATTGTCCAGTCGAACTGCAAGTTCACGCATTTTCCATTGAAGGATGTTTTCAAAACTTTTATCGTTTTTGTTTTCCTCTTCAAGACCAGCTGCAATCCATTTTAAAGCATCATCTTGCTTGTTCTGGCTTTGAGCAATGTCGGTCAGTGTTAAATAAACCCGGTTTAAATCGACGTTCTTTTTACATTCCGGACGATTCAATACCTGATTAAAAGTTCTCAGAAGAAAACGGGAGTGACTGATTAATAACGCCCTGTTCAAGGCATAATTAATTTGCTCATCTGTCAGGTCTTCCACAGGAAGTTGATTAATTTGAATTACGGAAAACGAATTGAAATTTGTTTCATCATTGACTTCAATGGTTGGAAGCAATTCGCAGCCGAGTTCATTATTCAGTTCTTCCAGATCAAGAGAATAATGGTTCCGTTCACAAAGTGAATCCAAGGTGTAAAGTGAAGCACAAAGCTGTTTTTTCAGGGAGTCATCTTTCGCAGCTTCTTTGGGAGATTTTCCCTTCAGGTAAGAAAGAGGCTGATTCACCCAGGTTTCAAAAATGACCTGATGCCACTTTTCCTGTTCCAGTTTTTTTCTTAAAATTCCGGGTGTCTGGGGAGTAATGTGCCATCGCCAGTAGAAGGGAATCTGATCTTTAGAAACAGTTTCAACTGTATTGAGTGCAGTTTCATCCGAAGATTTTTTCAGGTCAGAACTTGCAGATTCAATTAGCTTGCAGGCTTCATCAAGTTCATCTCCTTCAAATCCGGTCACATAAGCTGCAGGAGTATTACTTTCTGGCTGGTCCCAGTCTTTATTATAAATGGTAAATTGGGCAAGAACATTAGGAACATCTTCAATTTTTTGCGGATGTTTTCCCGGTTCTTCATCGCGATCCAGTATTTGAAAGATTCCTGCAGGAGAGTTTTCCTGTTCCGATTCATCAAAAGGGATTTCCATTCTGGCAAAGCGAGGATTTTTATCGAGTTCTGTAAGGAGTTTGCTAACCGAATCAAGATCATATTTTTGAGAACAGATTTTGACTACATCATCTGTGGAATTAAAATCGAGTAGTTGTGCAAGAATTTCTGATTCAATGGCTGAAGAATAATCGTCATTTAGTTCTGCAGATTTGTGGAGAGCAACAGCTGCATCACTTTCTCTTCCATCCCATGAATGGATCAACCCAAGGTTATGCCAGAGTCCTGCATTTTCAGAATCGGATTCGATGACTTTTTTCAGTTTTTTCGCAGCAGCACCCAAACAACCAATATCACAAAGACGTGAAATTTTTCTTACTTCAAGCCTGTTTTCTTCACTTCCTTCGAAGGGAAGAAGTTGATGAACGGATCGGATGGGATAAGGGATTTGATCGTTGCTGTCAAATTCCAGCAGTCTGATAAAGACATCCTGTCTGGTTTGTTCCCTGCTTAGTCTCATTGCATGGGTGAGGTAATACCTGCACGCCATGTATCGTTGTTCTGAAAAGAAGACGGTCGAAATTCCTCTTGAGAGACCTTCGACCAAATCCGGTATTGCCTTTGAACAATGCTGGAATGCAGACTGGATTGCTCGCCGGGATGCTTCATAACCATCTGATGTAAAAGAAGCTGTTGCATATAACGAGATTGCCAGAAGATGGTCGGGATGTTTATTCAATAATGTTTTGAGTGCTTCTTTTGCTTTCGCGTATCCTGAATCGCCAATATGGATGGCAGCCAGGCTCGTCAGGATCCAGGGATTCTCCGGGTATTTCTCGTTGAGGGAGTCCAGAAGTTTCAAAGCCATGTGGGGCTTTTGGTTCTCCTGATATTTTGCCATTTTTTCCATTTCGGGAACAATTTCGTGACAGCAAAATTTGAGCTTATTGCCACTGCCGCAGGGGCATGGATCATAGGGTCCAAGGGCCATTTCAGTTTTCCTTATTTGTTTTTTAATTGCTTCTACTCGGTGAAGCGGGATATTTATTTTGTAACTCAATCTGCAGTCATTTAATGAAATACAGAATGTGGATTAACAATAATTATGTGGTTTAGCATCTGTTACAGATAGCTATTTAATAACCTGCCAGACAGTCGGACTATTTTCTGTCGCCGGCAGGTACAAACGCAACATGAATATTACCCTTAAGTCCTGAATTTTCACAGAGTTTAACCATTTTAATCTCTATATTTTCAGTTCTTCAAATCCTCAACAAACTGCTTAATTCGCCGTTTTTTCATAAAAACAGACTCTTTTTGTCAAATTTAGTCAGGTAATGTAAATCTGTTTTGGTTTGATTTACGTGATTGGAACAAAGGGTCAACTTTGCCTGATCCGTATAATTTGCAAAATGGAATTTCTTTTTGGAGACCGTCTAACAGTCAATCAGAATTGACTGGAATTCAGATACGAACCCTAGCTAGTGATAGGTCATTAATATTTTCTGTAACCTGTTCGATGGGATGAATATAGCAAAAAATGATCTCGGGATTAATTTCAAGATTCTTCCTGAGAATCATGAATATGTTCATGCTGGTTTCAAAATTGAGCGTGAAACCGAATTTCAGATGTCGTTAGACAATGTCTAGAAATGAAATAGAGCGTGGCGCACTGTGTATATAGTCGGGATAACACTTAATCCTTCTATATGAATTATAAAACGCTCTAGCACCCCGCGGAACAGGTTTATGTGTGGTATTGTCGGAATTGTTGCTTCTCCAGAGCAAGACGTCACTTTGACGGACCAAGAGTTGCGAACAATGCGCGATGCCATGGATTTCAGGGGACCTGACGATTCAGGATTAGTTCGGTTCGGAAACGTTGCTTTTGGTCACAGGCGATTAGCAATTCGAGATCTGGAAGGGGGCACGCAGCCCTGGGTTTCTGACGATAATCAAGCAATGTTAGTTTATAATGGAGAGCTATATAACGATATTGAACTTCGCCAGGAATTATCTCTTCTGGGACATCATTTCAAATCTCGGTGCGATACAGAAGTGGTGCTGGCAGCTTATCGCCAATGGGGACCAGATTGTGTCAAACGTTTTCGAGGAATGTTTGCATTTGCTGTTTACGATTTTAAAGAAAACGCACTTTTTCTGGCGCGAGATCGATTCGGGATTAAACCTTTGTTCCTGACCGAGTTTAAAAACCAGCTTGTCTTTTCAAGCTCCATTGCGTCCTTGCTTAATCTTCCGGGGTATTCACCTAAGCCAGACTATCAAACCATCAGTCATTACCTGACAACTTTCCGAATTACATTAGGACGCAGAACAATGTATTCGGGAATCCGACAACTCCTGCCGGGAGAAACTCTCCTGATGAAGGATGAAAACATTCGGATAGAAAAATATTGGTCGTATCCGGTCAATGGTGAAAGTCGAATTCCTTTTGAAGATGCAAGCTGTCAATTTGAATCACTATTGAAAGAAGCCGTTTCTGTTCGCATGGTCAGTGATGTGCCGGTCGGCTTATTTCTAAGTGGAGGTGTGGATTCCAATCTGGTTGCGAGATATTTATCAGAAGCTTCTGACGAACAAATCGTAGCTCGTTGTGGAGGAGGTTCCACGAAAGATAATAAAGGTGATTTTTCTTACGCGCGGGAATGTGCAAGCCTTTTCGATATTCAATTTTCGGAAACCCATGTTGATTCCCAGGATTATTATCGATCTTGGGATCAAATGATTGAGAAAAACAAGACGCCATTATCTACCCCGACAGATGTAATCATTTATCATCTTTCCCGTGAAATTAAAAAGAATGTTGGTGTAGTGCTTGGTGGTGAAGGAGCAGATGAGCTTCTTTGCGGATATGCCATTCAACACTGGGCAGGAAATGATTACGACCGCTTTAACCAGTTAAAAAATTCTCACCTTCAATCAGATTGTGATGAAGTCAGGGACTTCCGAAAAAGTCTATTTCAACAATATGGGCGTGATCAGTTTCTTTCTCGTACGGATCATTATTTTGCTTTGAACAGCCTGATTCCGATGAGTGTGAAAAAACATCTCTTCAACCCGCATATCTGGAAGAATGCAGAAGAAGATTTGCAGATGATGCTGACATACAATGAGCTGTTCGATGAATATGAGCATTTGCCGACGGCAGAAGCGAACACAGCAGTTCTGCATCAAGTGAATCTTGAAGCTTTATTGTCGCGACTTGATACATCCACCATGCTGGCAGGGTTAGAAGCGCGGGTTCCTTATACGGACCATCATCTTGTTGAAAAAATGTGTGAGATACCATTCCGTCATAAGATTGATGTTTCTCAAACGGAGCGTTCTCCTTACCTTGCATCTGCAGAGCTGGCAGCGAGAGGGAGTTTGAACGATAAGAAATTATTAAGACATGCTGCTTCGAATGTGCTTCCTAAAAAATTGGCTTATCGAAAAAAAGACAGCTTCTCAACCCCTGTTTTAAAATGGATGGGAGAGGATTGGAAAGATGATGTCAAACAGACTTTGAAAATGAGTGAATTCGCAAAAGAACTATTTCAGCCTGCAGCGCTGAATGAGATCATCGAAAATCCTAAACAGGCAGGTATGTGGCTTTGGCCAATCATGAATCTTGCAAAATGGGGAGACCAGGCATTTGCTGCCTGAGTTTTAAATTTGCCCCTCTTTACACGACTATCCGTTTCAATTTTATTTATGAATTATTCGAAAACGGAAGAGAGATCAACGACCATCTGTTTCGTCGCAGCTTCCACCGCTTTTTCCCATTCTTCGGGAGAATATTGCTCTCGGTACGGCTCTCTCTCGTAGGCAAAATTAATTCCACGAGAAGAATTCACCAAAGCACCGAGTCCGCCAGAAGCAAATCCGGGAATCACATCAGAGGCACCACCACCCTGGCTTCCGTAACCGGGAATCAGGAGCGGAGTATGAGGCATCGCTTTCCGTAAAGCTGCCAGTTCTTCAGGATAAGTTGCGCCGACAACTGCACCGATCGAGCCGAAGTCATTCCCGTTACTAGATTCTGCTGCAAGCTTTTCAACGACATCTGCAACATGCTCATAGAGTTTTTGGGAATCTGACTCCCGATCCTGAAATGTAGCAGCCCCCGGGTTACTGGTCCGAACCAGAATATAGATTCCTGCATTTCGTTCTGCAGCTAACCGAGTGAAGGGTTCAAGTGTGTCTGATCCTAGATAAGGATTCACAGTTAGTGCATCACTTGCAAAGGGTGCTGCTTCCGGGTCTTCTCCCGCCAGCCAGGCATCTGCATATGCTTCTGCTGTTGAGCCGATGTCTCCCCGTTTTGCATCTGCTATCACAATTAAGCCAGCTTTGCGAGCATGCTGAATAACGCGGGATAAAGCAACGCAACCTGCGGGTCCACATTGTTCAAAAAAGGCGACTTGAGGTTTCACTGCAGGAACGAGAGGAGCAACAACATCAATAATCCTGCAACAAAATTCCTCATAGGCAGTTGCTTTTATTTCATGTTGATTTCCCGAGCAACGTTTTTCCGCCGCCTGAATGACTGAAGGAGGAAGTTGTGAAAAACGGGGGTCCAACCCAACCAGAGCAGGAGTTTTTTTCTCAAGAACTTTTTGATGGAGTCTTTGTATGTAACTGGGCATTTCCAAATATTCTAAAGCGTATTACGCTTTTTATGTGACCGTGAAGGACGCGTTTTGATCAATTGAAACCGGACTCCCACGAGTCAGGCCACCTGTAAGTGTTCATAAAATCGGCGACATATTGACAATTCGAGGCTTTCGACAATATCAAAATGCGAATTATCCCTGATTCTATAGGAGTGTTCAATAATTGTGAATGCATGGAAAGTCTGTCTGAAGATTAAAGCATAAATTACTGTAAGTTGTTTTATTAAAACAAGATACGGCTACAAACGGATCGCTCTGGACTCGTTTGCAACTTTCTGAGAAACTCCACGCAAAAGTCAGGATATATATCTCTCAGGCAGGAAGTCTGGGAGGGATTATTTTCCTCAGAGGCGGTTCATAGCCACTCTAATATGCTGTTAATACAAATTATTTATTCATTGCAGGAAGATCCTGTAGGAGTTCATCACGGATGAGTGTTTCAATTGTCGTGCCTGTCTACAACGAATATGAAAATATTGCGTTGATGTATGAGTCATTACATAGTGTCCTGAGTGAAGGTGATCGATGGTACGAAATCCTTTTTGTGGATGATGGTTGTACCGATGGATCACTTGAAAAGTTAAGAGAACTGACTGAGCGGGATGATCATGTTCGTGTTCTTGAATTTCGACATAACTTTGGCCAGACAGCTGCGATGAGCGCAGGCATTCATGAAGCCAAAGGTGAAGTCATCATCACGATGGATGGTGATTTGCAGAACGATCCAACTGATATCCCGATGATGCTTGAAAAAATTGACGAAGGGTACGATCTGGTTCATGGTTGGAGAAAAAACAGGCAAGATACTTTTATTACCCGCAGACTTCCTTCCATCGTTGCAAATTGGTTAATTTCAAAAGTCACAGGTTTTCCGGTTCATGATCTCGGCTGCACTTTAAAAGCTGTCAAAACAGAGATTGCAAAAGAACTGGAACTGTACGGAGAAATGCATCGGTTCATTCCGATTCTTGCCCATTGGCGTGGAGCAAAATGTGTTGAAGTTGTGACAAAACATCATCCTCGAAAATATGGTGAATCCAAATATGGCCTTTCTCGAATACTCAAAGTGATTCTAGATTTAATCACCGTGAAATATCTGATTCGTTACCTGGAGAGCCCAATGAGGTTGTTCGGTGTCGTCGGCTTGGTCTGTGGAGCGGTTGGTTTTTTATCAGGAATGGCAACTACTGTGATGAAAATCTCTTACGGTTTTGACATGACAGGAAATCCTTTATTACTTCTTTCCTTCTTTTCAACGATGGTCGGCGTTCAGTTTTTTGGCATGGGAATGCTGGGAGAACTCGGAGCGAGAATCTATTTTTCTGTCAGAGATATGCATCCCTATTCCATCAGGAACAAGTTTGGCGTGGTCAGGGAAGTTAATTCTTCCATGCAACACGACATCCTGCCTACACCGAATGCCCGAGCAGAACGAGACGATTCCGACAGGCAAAATCGAAAATGGGCAGCCTGATAGACTCGACAGTTTAAAATATTGATTCTGAAGTGAATCAGCACTCTTTTAGTTTCAATCGGATAACCCCAAAACCAATTCCAGACGTTACAGAAAATGAATTCAAAAAATCCGGAATATCAAAAAAATTCTGAATGGGGGCTTGATTCCCGGATGAGCAAGCTAAAGCTTGTATTCTATCTTTTTATTCCAGTCGTTCTACTATTTTACTCATTAGGAAGTTACCGAACGTTAGGGTCTCATGAAGCATTTGCAGTTGTTCCCGCCCAGGAAATGATTGAGGCGGGCGACTGGACTGTTCCCAGGTTTGGCGGAATTCCTCGTTTAAGAAAGCCACCATTGGCGTATTGGGTGATTGCAGCAACCGGGAAAATTATCGGTCTTGGAGTGAACGAATTAACCGCAAGAATTCCTGCAGCCATTTCCGCTATCTTGCTTGCTTTTGTGGTTGGTTACTGGGCTAAAAAATGGTACGGATTCCGGGCTGGAATACTAGCTGGATTTATCCAGGCGACATCAATTTATGTCGTCATTTATGGTCGAAAAGCAGAAATCGACATGCTGCTTTGCCTGCTAACCACATCATCGCTTTTTCTTGTGGCTAATAGCGATGATTCCGAAACCAGGAAGCAACGCTGGATTCGATGGACCTCTCTTTATGTTTTACTTTCTATTTCGTGGCTGGCCAAATTTCATTATGGCATGGCGATCATTGTTGGCCCTTCCGTGATTTATTTGTTAGTTCAAAAACGTTTTCGCAGTTTTCTTAACCTGATTAATCCGATTGGATTAATTCTTTTTGCAGCTGCCATTCTAATCTGGCCTTATCTCGTTCTCCAACAGCTTCCCAATGCGTCGGCAGTCTGGATGGATGAAACCGTTGGTCGGGCAATGGGAACAAAAGGGACAGATCCTTTTTGGTTTTATCTTCCGTTTTTAATCTGGATGCCGATGCCCTGGACTCCGCTTGCTTGCTGGGGAGGCTTCCAAAGCTTTAAGCAAGCCTGGAAACAAGGGGATTCCCGGGAACGATTCCTCTGGATCTGGTTTTTGACAGTTCTTATGATTGTTTCCGTACAACCGGTTAAACATAGTCATTATCTGCTCGGCTGCCTGCCGATGTTTTCATTACTTGCAGCCAGACCAGCTGTGAAATTATTGGAATTATTAAACAGGAGTCGACCATTACTCAGCCGATTCTGGGCGATTAGTGTATTCAACACGTTTACCGTTTTTGGAATTTGTTTAGCGGTCGCTATTCCTGTCAAATGGCCATTACTTATGGAACCCGCTTTGATTCTTGGTGGCATTTTCGTCATTGGAGGAATCGTGATTGCATTCTTTTTGCAAACGGATCGCCCGATACGCGCGTTTCATACTTTGGCTGTCACCATGATGGCTGGATTCGTTCTCAGTTACGGATGGATTTTACCGGTCAGGGATCATCGTGCACAATCTGCTCAATATGCAAAAACGGTCAGGAATTATCTGCAGGAAGGGGAACGATTAAGCTCATTTCAACTCGGGATGGATCCGATCATTTACTATCTTGATTCCCCCGTGAATCGAATCGAAACCATTGGTGAAATCGAAAAATCTTTGAATGAGAATAAACGTTTAACTCTCATTGCACATCGATCAGAAACTGCGATATTAAGGAATTTTGGAGAATTGGAATTCCGCCATCATTTTCAGGTGAATCGTGATTTCGTGATGCCTAAAAAGGCAGACTGGGTTATCGTTGATCTCATAAAACGAGAATCTCCTGTTCAAGTCTCCCAGAATGAGTGCGATCAACAAAGATAACGGACAGACCATAATTGGAAATCAAACTGTTGGATTAAGTGCTGCGTTGTTCAGGATTCTTCTGTTCCGGCTCTCGTTTTTTTGCACGTAAAATACTTAAAATTATTGTTAGAGCTATTGAAGGTAAAGTGTATAGCAATAAATATGCGTGCGAGTATGGTGAAATCATTATTCCATCCATAAATAACATACCAAAAGACCAAAAAGGTAAAGACAACGCAAAGATGATTGCCATAGTCCAGCCAAATCTGCATTTTCTGTTTGGCGCATAAGTTGCCCATGCGGTACAAGCAAACATTGTAATAATGGTTAATATTGTTTTGACTTCTCTGGAACTTCTACTACCCTTATTGATCCACTGTGAAGCCCACTCAAAAATTTCAGCAAAGCAGTGGTATAGTCTTTCCAAAGAGTAAGCTGTTGGAATTACATTATTGTTTAACTTAAATTTTTCTGGCTCAAGTATGGGTAATTGGATAAACAGACCGATTGTTGCGGAAAAAAATCCAACCACAGCAAATATCACAGCCATTTTTAAACCGCGTTTGATATTTAATCCTGCTTCAAATTCTTCTGGTTCCTGGGTCATCTTCTATCCTTAAAACAGTCTTTTTCCTGCTGAAATATTATCACAGTCCAGTTAATAATAAAATTCCAATAATTTACGGCTGAGATTCTAAAAAGAGCGTCATTCGTGGTGAATCTTCTCTTTTTTTCTTACACGAGCATTTGCCTGATCCATCTGGTACTATATCAACTGTGATCATTTTTCATAAATTGATCTATCCCGTTTTGTAGATTGCCCGATGCCGATGAAGTTTCATGAGTGATATTGTTTTAACAACTTTGAATGCAAAATATTTTCATTCTTCGTTTGGATTGCGCTATCTGCTGGCAAATATGGGAGACCTGAAGGATTCCACATTAATGATGGAATTCACGATCCTGCAACATCCAATTGAAATTCTGGACCTGATTTTAAAGAAACAGCCGAAGCTTATCGGGATTGGCGTTTATATCTGGAACATTGATCAGGTGACACAACTGGTTGCAGCTCTCAAAAAAATTCATCCTGAAATCGTTGTTGTTCTGGGAGGGCCGGAAGTCAGTTATGAACAGGCTGATTTACCAGTCGTTCAGGATGCAGATTATGTCATCACCGGAGAAGCAGATTTAACCTTTCCAGAACTTTGCAAACAGGTTTTGT
>JAJRVU010000473.1 GCA_024277145.1 Planctomycetota bacterium | reverse complement strand
TTCAAAAAGCAGATGATCAATTCAGGAGTAACTTTCGCAACTCATCAAACATGGGAAACATTGCGAATTGAAAGCGGCTTCCCGGAATATGGCGTCGATTTCAACAGCGAAAATCTAGCCCAGGAAATTGATCGAACCGATTCTGCGATCTCATTCAATAAGGGTTGTTATCTGGGACAAGAACCAATCGCGAGGATTGATGCAATCGGGCATGTGAATCGATTACTTCGTCAATTGAAAATCTCTGGAACAATCGAATCGACCGAATCGCTGACACAGGAAAATCTTATTTGCACCGATGAATCAGAAAAATCACTCGGGCAAATCACTTCCGCAGCAACACTGCCACAGGCGATAAATGCCGAGCCAGTCGTTGTTGCAATCGCGACAGTCCGCAGAGAAATCGCAGAGTCGGGAACTACCGTGATCGTAAAAACAGATTCAGAAGAATACCCGGCTATCATTAAATAGAAGCAATGGTTGGCTATTTCCCGAGTTTTCCCTGCATCAACACGGCATCACGAAGCGGGGCGATCCATTGGTTCTGTTTGATATCGAAAATGGGGAAACCTGCCGTGAAGGCCCACCAGGTACAGCCCATTTTTCGCCTGTGAGCCTGCTCGGTAACAAATTTTGCCCAACGAACTCGCGATGCTTCGTCCGCTTTGTTGATCACGCCGAATTCGCCCATCCAGATGGGGCGTTTGTTTTGAATACCCCAGCGTAACGCCTGGTCGAAATCGTCAGTCACAGCTTGGCGTTCCTGCCTAGTCCCGTTCCATTCGGTCCCAATCCAGGAACTGGTATCTTGCCCGACCCACGTTGCTCCCTGATGAGTAAAGCGAAACGGCAGATAGTAGTGGAAGGTGGCAATCAAGTTTTTGTCATCAGCAGGTAACTTCAAGCTCTCCAAACCTTTGATCGCATTCCAGCCAACGGGACCAACCACGACTCGCCGGGTTGGATTGGTTGGCCTAATCACAGCCAATGCCTGCACGATCAATTGATTCCACTCTCCAGCGGTCATCAGCAAATGTGGCTCGTTCAATAATTCAAAAACAACACTTTCCGGTTGATCCGCATACCGCTTGGCAATTTGTGACCACAGCGAGAGAAATTTTGCTGTTTCTTTTTCCGGATCATCAACCAGTTCATCAAAATGATGAATATTAACGATGATTTGAAGTCTGTTCTTTGTGGCCTGCTCGATCGCCCAGTCAACTCGTTGAAAGAAATTATCATCAATTTTATAAGGGGCATTTTTCTCGGTATGAGCAGACCATCGAACGGGCAAGCGAACACAATCAAAACCAGCTTTTGCGATTTTGGTGAAGTGATCTGCTTCCAGGCGGTATCCCCACGCCCCTTCCGTTGGACCATCCAAAGCGTTTCCCAAATTGATTCCGCTGCCAAACGGTTGGACTAATTCTGCAAATTCTTTTGTTTTGCGTAATTCCTCGAAGCCTCTGCGATCAACACTTTCTGCACGAAAATTTCCCACAACAACCCGTACCGGTTGCTTCGGTTGATTGAACATCAAGCTGAGACTGACAATGCGCGAACGATCCAACGGCTGTTTTTTGTTATGCCATTCTCCGAGGCTCACCTTAACGATTCCTGTTTTACCGGGAGCAACCGTAATCGAAGATGCGCTACAGTTTTTCTGACCATTGGAACCGGGATTGTTCACGACCAGCACAACAGGAGCCGGGTTTGATCCGATATTTTTCACTTCCGCTGTAACAACATCGTACTTGGAAAGAACCCATTTGCGATCTGGCACGATCTGAAAACCGGGCCACGCATCGGAAGCATCTGAGGAGAACTCTACGGATGACTGCTTACCCTGACGTTTCCAAGTGGCGTGAACGTGATTCTGTTTCAGTTCAATATGAGAAGCATCCGAACCAATAAGTGGCAGCGTTTTTACTGCTTGTGCAACGGCGCCAGATTGAAACAAACCAAGCAGCAGTAGAAAAGAGAATCCGCGTTTAATAAATTGAGAAAGACTGAGAGGCTTAGAGGTACACATGTTTTACCTGACTATTAATATTTTCAATTTTAACCTGTTATTAAAGACTCACTGTTCTATCGGAGTTTCTCCTAGAATCGTTAACTCTCTGTCGGTAATCAATAATCGGCAACCAAGCTGTCCTGCTTTTTTCGTTACGAAATTTTTCAGTTTCTTATCTTCAGGATATTCAATACAGAGAATCGGCTTACCTTCTTTTTTTAGTTTCTTGAGAAAGCTGATAATGTATCTGATTTCTTCTTCAGCCTGTTTTTGTTCGCCATCGGTGAAGAGATCTTCGATGCCAATCCCGTTTACTGTCTGTCTGAAAGAACGATCTTCCAGCAGTGAGCTGCCGTTTTGCGGGATGATCAAAGCGGCTCGATTTTCCATTCTGGCACGCTTGGCAACCGTTTGCACCCAGGAAATCATATCTTTTCGGTAGGAATGCTTAGTCGCCGGGTTGATGCGATGATCAATCCAGTCTTTTTTTTGGGCATCGTATTCAAAGTCCTCGAAAATATCGACCTTATCGAGATACAGACCATCAAATCCTTGTGCGGTTATTTTGTCGATTTCCTCCAGAATGATTTGTTGCCACGATTTAACCCAGAATTTCACACCGTAGTTGCCGGGCCAATCGGGATTCTCTTTCATCAAAAAGTCGGGCGGGTTCTGTTTCCAACCCGGCTTCCAATAAGAACGATAATTTTCCGCTTCGCCAATCGACAAATACGCAATCATTTTACGCCCGGCTTTGCCATGACGAATTGTCTGAAGCTCTGCAGGAGTCCAACGCGACTGTTCATCTCCCCCAAAGGAAACATCAAGAATAATCCAATCTCGATCACAATTCGCCAGTTTACTGATGGCGGATTCACGACTGTCTGCCAGTTGCTCCGGTTGAAGAACATAAGCAAAACAAGCTGGTGCCTCTTCACTTGCTGCTTCTTCAAAATCCATTGCAGTGACAAATATGGCAAATGACAAAACCGTTGTTGCTATATTGTTCATGGAATTCTCTCATTAGTATCTTATTCAATGAAATTCTGTACAGAAGTGCGCAGAACATTATAACGCATAGGAGAAAGGAGTGAACCACGCAGGCACCGAGAACACTGAGGGAAAACAAAAAGAAGATAATGATTTTGGAAAAAAGAGTTTCACGCAAAGGCGCGGCGACGCAAAGAAAAGGAGGGTGAACTAATTTTTCAAAATTTGAAAAAGCAGATTGAATTTCAAAATTGAATCCACCTTGCAAAAACATAACATCGATGAGACATACGAGTTAAATATCCATGCCTTGGTTACCTGTTTTTGTTTCTTTACCACGAAGAAACCAAGAAAGAAGAAAAATGCAACAGAAGCCATGCCTGGAAATCAATTCATGAAAAATCACGTTTATACGCGGTTCGGCACCTTCAAAATAAAGCAGACCTGTTGACGCAGTCGCCTTCGGCTTGCCGTTAAACAACTTTTTTCGTGTTTTTCGTTTCTTTCGTGGTTCTTTAGAAGAGGTTCCTTTTATCTGGATTGAGTGATAGCGTTAAATTTCTTCGACTAATTCATCTGGATCAATTCCATACTCGATCAATTTATTTTTGAGATCTTCATCCAGTTCACCATTCAAGCCGGCTTTTAATTTTCGATAAGAGTTCAAAAGTCCTTTGTGCCATTGTAGCTGTTGAAATGCAAAGGCTGCATCTCGAAGGGCAAGCGATTCCGGTGAATCATTCGGATATTGTTCTGCTATTTTTCCCAGTAGCGAACAGACTCGATGAATTTCGGCTTCTATTTCAAAAGAAGTTGATTTTGGAGGATCAGACATTGAATTTTCCCAAATGCTTAGAAATCGCTGGCTCTTTCAGGAGTTTTTCCTGTTTTTCTTTGCTTAGTGGTTTAACCGGACGCGGTGTTGTTGCGGAATAAATGCCGCG
>JAJRVU010000472.1 GCA_024277145.1 Planctomycetota bacterium | reverse complement strand
GACTTCCAAGAAGACTTCGCCACAGAGATCATCGACATCATGCAAAGAAACTTGTACTGTTCTGGAATGAGCCGTGTGGTTGATGACATGGACAAAAAGCCCTATGAAACGATCTACAAAATCTCTCCAGGCACCTGGTTCTTCACTCAGGCAGCGTTTGAGTAATTTGCGATCAATTTCTGTCAAAGCCACTGGGTTTTGCTCTCCCGATATACTTTACGATTCGATACAGGTAAAAAAGTGATCTGTAGTTAGATTCGGGATTAGTCATCTATTAAAAGGGATGGCCACGTCTGGATTTCGAATTCTAACAAAATGGATTGAAATCACGGTAATATCCGGGATGTTGGAGACTTCCTTGAATTCAAGTCATAGCTCTAATTTATGAATATTTACGACGTATAGCAATAGGTGGTTTCAATATTCCGTTCCAGATGCCCCATTTCAAGGGGATATTACTCATTTTAAGGGTTACGAATTTTCGCTAAACTCCCGGCTTGACATCCGAAATCAACCTGACTAGGATTCGATTGTTGTAATCTGCATAAGTTGTGCTGACCTAAACGGTTGTGGTAGTCACAACCACGTATATATTACTTTTGTTACTTCTCTATTTGAGATTTGGGTGACAATGGCAGATTATCAGGTGTTTTGTGGAGATGTTTCCGGGCTTTAAAAGGTGAATTCCGGGATATTTTCCAAAAAATAGAATCAATCATGTATTGGAGTTAGACTCTTAGTGATAAGGAAGCCGATTCAACCTAAAGTGTTATAGGAATTTGAATTCAGGCCACAAGAAAGGGAACATTATGACCCATATAGTAGCAGAACCTTGTTTTAATTGTAAGTACACTGACTGTGTAGTCGTATGTCCGGTGGAGTGTTTCACTGAAGCAGATGCCATGTTGTACATCAATCCTGATGAATGCATTGACTGTGAAGCATGTGTTCCTGAATGTCCTGTTGAAGCGATATTTCATGAAGACAATGTCCCGGAAGAGTGGGAAGGTTTTACTCAGTTAAACGCTGATCTGGCACCAGATTGCCCACCCATCACAGAGAAGAAAGATTCTCTGGCTGATAATGGTGGAGATTGTGCAAATCCTGCATAATTGCTTTTCGGCAAAATTTGATCCAAAATTAAAACTCTGCAGAGGATTTCTCTGTGGAGTTTTTTTATTGGTATTCAATTACAGGAAAATTCGTGATGCAAATTTTAGGCGAACCAATTGTTCGGAACCGTATCAAAAATATAAGGGCTGGTCATAGAACTAAGATCAGTCATAATTTGATCAGTCATATTTTGAACAACCCTAATTTGAATAGTGAAATTTGCTAAAGGGAAGAAAAATGGCCTACGTCGTCACGGAACCCTGTTTTAACTGTAAGTACACGGACTGCGTTGTCGTTTGTCCTGTGGAATGTTTTGTTGAATCGGAGTCGATGGTTTATATTGACCCGGAACCCTGCATTGATTGTGATGCCTGCCTGGTTGAGTGCCCTGTCGAAGCGATCTTTTTTGAGGATAATGTTCCCGATGAATGGCAGGAATATATTCAACTGAATGCTGAGATGGCAAAAACATGCCCGCCCATCACTGAGAAGAAAGATTCACTCGCTGAAACAGGTAGCGATTGTGCTAATCCTGCATGATTATTTTCAAAATATTGTGGATCAATAAGTCCGATTCCCAATGTCTGTTTGAAATAATGGGCTCGAAATCTGTTTGAGATTTGGTACAATACAGGGTAGATACAAGACAGCAAACACTCGGTTTAAATCTATCGTTTTACCAACAAGGTGATGAAGATGGCTAATAGCGTACCTGAATTAATGATAAAGCATGATATCAGCTTTGATGATATGCTTGAGAAAACGGGGCTTGATGATCAACGCCTCAAAGTCATCATGCTTCGTAAATGGACTCCCAGTTCTTCCGACCGAAAAAAGATTGCAGATGTTTTTGGCGTGGAGACTTCAGAGATTATCTGGGGGCACAAAACCCCGATTCAGCACATCTACGGACATGGCCCAGGGTAAATAAATTTATAGATTGCTATGATTTCGTCATCAGAACTTCAGGGATGAACTAAATGAAAAATGGATTGAATCTCTTACTAGCATTGTTGATCATATCAAGTTTCGTTTTTTCTAATTCTGCTTCTGCAGCTGAAGAAGCTCTACCGAAAAAGAATGAAGCGAACTCCTCTGCAACTCCTGAGCAGTTAGTTCAAAAAGTTCTTAATGCGGCAAAAGAGAACTACAAAAAACTCGGCCCTGTTGAATTAAATCTCAATTACGTTCACGAAGATCTGACTGTCAAAAAAGAAATTACAACAGTTACGAAACTTGAAGGTGGCGGAACAATAACTGCTACCCAAAAACCGAGGCATGAGCAGAATGCGAAAGCAGTCATTGGTGGAAATAATTTCCGGTACGATCTTTCAATAAAGAGTAAGCCTTACAGCCAGACGTTGTATTTTGATGGACATCTATGGACGGAATTTCTTCAGCCAAGAAACGTTATCAATATTCGTCGAACTAACCAGATGCCCGGCATGCTTTCGATTGATCCTCGCGATCCAGCTGCATCAGAATTGAGACATCCGTTGGAGAGCGATCTGCTTGATAAAACTCCACTTCATGCAAAACATGTTGGCGTACAAGGTGATTCCACTACGGGGAATGATATCCAGATTGAATTTGCTAGTGCTGGTGGACAACGATATCGGATTTATTTTGATGCGAAATTTGATTTTCTTCCCACCCGGTTTGTTTTTTACCATTTAGATGGAAGCATTTTATTCGACAAAATTATAGATTCTCAGCGTGTTAAAGAACGGAAGGCATGGATACTGAGTAAGACTGTCCGAAAAGGATATAAGAAAGGTATTGCTCACGGTTTTTCTGCAAAAGGTTGGATGTCTGTTGCAACAGTCCAAGTGAAGAAAATTCGCCTGTTGAGTGAAGAAGAAGGGATCAGGTTATTGATGGTCCCGTCATTTCCTCCTGATATGCATATTCACAATATCTATAAAAGAGACTAATAAAAGGCTGAATTGCTCCGTGGCCAAATTAACTTTGATTAGGATATTTGAGGCTTAATACCGCACTTAATACCGTTGTAGCGACGGGTCGATTTCTATGGCCCAGTGATCAATTCCCCCTGCCATGCTTTTTACGTTGTTGAAACCCTGCTGACGAAGCCACATTGTTACTTGCAGGCTTCTTCCACCATGATGACAGTGAACAATGATTTCATCATTTTTGTGAGGTTCCAGGTCAGAAATATTTTCCTGTAGAGTGCTCAT
>JAJRVU010000471.1 GCA_024277145.1 Planctomycetota bacterium | reverse complement strand
TTCTATGATTGTAGACAAAGCTGCAGTCCAGCAGCGTCCAGCTGCATCACTAAAGGATACCAAATTGATACCAAAACATGCCAAGATCCTCCAAAATGATGCCTGGAACAATCGATAAGAATTCCATTCAAAATCGATACCAGAATACAATAAATAAACTACCCAAAAATACCGAATACGAATTTGGCCCTTTTGAACATGTGGTTGGCCCTTTCACAGAATATCAATCCCGCTCTAAAGTGAGAATCAACTGGCAGACACTCGAACCGATGAAATCTGTTCTTTATTGGAGTGAAGCGGGTAAGAAAGCGGTCCAGTTTTCAATCAATGAGTTGGACAAGGATCATGAACATATCATTGAAAATGTGAAACCTGAAACGATTTATCATTACCGAATTGTTGCAACCAACGACAAAGGCAAAAAATTAATCACGCAGGAATATGAATTTGATTCAACTTTTGAATATCTTCCGATTCCAGTGCCTGATCGCCCCAATCCATTTGCAGAAAACGAATTGGGTAAGCGAATTAAGACATACGCATCAAAAATGCTTCTTGAACTGGATCGAAAGAAAGGTTATGCCCTGATTATTGGCGGTGGAGAAGGACGTTTAGCCTATGAACTTGCGAGACAAAGTGACCTGAAAATTATTATCGTTGAAGACAATGCGGAAAAAGTGACTCAAATTCGTGAAAAATTATTTCAGGCAGGCATGAATGGTTATCGGGTTTCCGTTCATCATGTTGACTCCAAAAAAACTCTGCCCTACGGGCCATTTCTTGCAAACTTGATTACTTCAGAATCATTCATTACCGATGGCCAGATTTCGCGTCCTTTATCTGATTTGTACCCTTGCCTGTCACCTCATAATGGAGTGATTTACGTTGGGCAATTTAATCAGAATTCAAAACCATCACAAACGAAAAAAACGATTCAGGAATGGATCGGGACATACAATTTAAGTCAGGGAAAATCAAATCTGTTTGAAGATGAGGGTCAGTTCTGGGTTCATCGCAGAGGAAAACTTCCCGGCGCAGGAGAATGGACTCACCAGTATGCACTTCCCAATAACGCGTCCTGCAGTCAGGATGATCTGGTGCGTGGAGACCTTTCCGTTTTATGGTGGGGTCGTCACGGACCGAGGCCGATGCCAGATCGTGGACCGAGAAATCCAGCTCCGGTTTCTGCAAACGGTCGACTTTTTGTTCAGGGAAACAGAACCCTATTTGGAATTGATTCTTATAACGGCACCATTCTTTGGGCGAAGCAGATTCCTACAATGCGCAGGGCAAATATCCCACGAGATTCTTCCAACATGGTTGTTGCGGATGATTACCTTTATTTGCTTATTGACGGTTACTGTGTTGAAATTGATGGAGACACAGGCGACTTCCGTAGAATTCTCAAGCCGGAAGAACAAGCAAAGAAAGACAAGTTTGACTGGGGATACATTTCGGTAATTGATTCTGAAATGGTCGGCACAAAGGTCAAGAAAAATTCCATCTACATTGGGGATGATGGAGAATGGTACGAAGATTTCAAAACTCAGGAACTCGCTCGGGTGACCAGTTCGTCTCTGTTTGTTTTAAATCGTTCTGATGGGCAACAAAAATGGAACTACTCAAAAGGAGCCATTCTTAATTCCACCATTGCCAGTGAAAATGGCCGACTCTATTTTGTCGAAAGTCGAAATCCATCTGCCATCGAAAGTGATTCAGGGCAACTCTTCGAATCGGTCCAGAAAGATCAGTTTCTCGTCGCTCTTGATTTAAAATCAGGCGAAATTCTCTGGGAACAGGCTTTTGATTTCAGCAAATGTCAATACACCACTTACATGGTTTGCAGGGGAGATCGACTGGTTGTTTTAGGAGCTGATAAAAACAGGACATACCACCTTTATGCTTTTGATTCTCAAACGGGAAAACCGGCTTGGGATCATCATGCTATCACAGAAAAAAAACATCATAGTGGCCAGCTTTCTCATCCGACTATTGTGGGAGCCAAACTGTATGTCAATAAAAAAGTGTATGATCTGAATAATGGAAAAGTTCTTGAGAAAGATGATTTTGACTGGCATGGTTGTGGGGTAACTTCTTCTTCCAATCACACCATTTTCAGGCGGTATGAATTTCATGGCATGCTCGATCTTCATACCGGAAAACGGACCGAATTTCATGGCATCCGAACTGGTTGCTGGTTAAGCATGATTCCATCCGGAGGTTTGCTTCTCGCACCGGAAACCAGTGCAGGATGTTCCTGTTCTCATGCAATTCAAACTTCTATCGCTTACGTTCCGAATCATTTTCATGGTTTGTTGCTGAAAAAAGCACTCATTAAAGATGGCACTGATAAAAAAGAGACGGGCAAAAAAAAGAAATAACAGATTGATAATTTACGTACCGTATCAAACTTTATTAATATCACTTGAGAACGACTGACATCAACTTGATCGAAAGTTGTTAGCGGACGGATTGTCCAAAACACGATGAAGCCGTTTCATCGTGCCAGGATCATTTCAAGCTCAACTAAAACATCGGGTGAAATCAACCCGTGAATCCGTTTCCATGTTCCGCCGGATGGTTTTGTTTCAACATCAGCAATGTATTCCGACCAGACCTTGAGGATTTTTATTGTCTGTTCGTGAGTCACATCTTTCGTGACGCACCAGTTCACACTCACAATATTGTCTTTTGTATAACCCGCTTGTGAAAAAGTGATCTCCATCTGTTCCAGGATGTACTTTACTTGTCCCACGGGATCATTGGGAAAATTAGCGGATGAATTGTCTGCCTTAACGTCAGCATGACCGGTCACAAAAAAGAGGTCTTTAACATTTTCAACGTTAAGCCCCCAGTTGAACCATCGCCCCAGGTTCGGCAAATTGTTGTTCTGATATCCTGTCTTTTTCATTATTCAAACCTTTTTACTACTTAAACTTTGCACAACATTTCCTATCGCTGTCTGACATCATTTCCTGTAACATGATAATATATCTTAAGCACTTATATCATTTTAATTTGATGCAAGGTAGAAACTATTCCATAAACAAAAGGAAAACGCAAGTTGAAAAACTTCTGGTTGCTGATCATTACTAGCCTGTTTGTTATCGGAAGTCTCACAACCGTTGATGGAAAAGAACCTGTCGATGATAATTCCTCTTTTGGTTCGTCAACTTCTTTCCGGGCGATTTCCTACAACGTTCAATTTCTTCCGATCCCTGCACATTATCAGAATAAACGGGGCTTGCCAATCTATCGTGCAAACCAGCTTGTGAAAAAAATGTCAGGCTTTGATCTCATCGCCCTCAATGAAACTTTTGACGATGAACCACGAAAGATTATCTGCACAGGCATCAAAAAGAAGTGGGGAGAAAACTATCATTACATTTACGGACCTGATCCCGGAGATGGTCGGTACAATGGCGGACTCTCTCTTTTCTCCCGGTTTCCGTTTGTTGAAACGCATACTGTCGTCTACAAAAACTACAGTTCGCCCCTGAAATATGGTCTTAACGCAGATGGTTTTGCTGCCAAAGGGGTCTTGCATGCTCGGGTGAAAATTCCAGTCAAAGGAACTACCGAAACAAAATTGCTGGATGTTTTTGTCACTCACTTAGAAGCGAGAGATGGTTCTTTACGAAGAAAACAGTTTGACGAACTGGCTGAATTCATGAACAAGCACACGTCAGCCAATGTTGATTTCATTCTTCTCGGTGACTTGAACACCCGGGGAAATTTCCAATATCGAGCTGCCCCCAATTCAACTTATAACCAGCTCTTCGGCGTATTGAGAAAAGGTGTGCCCGATCACCGTGTTGTCGATACATGGTTCAAATTGAATCCAAAAAAAGACGGGGGAACTGCATACCAGATAAAACCAACCGGTGGTCCTCGCATTGATTACATTGTCATCGGCCAACCCAATAATTCAAGAAGTTTTATTCGAGTGGAAAATGTTCGAGTCAATCCGTACCTCGATAAAAAAGTTAAAGCACTCTCAGACCATTCTGCAGTTGAAGCAACATTGAAATTGTAAAAACAACAGGTATCTAATAATATTTGAATTAGGAACGAATCATTGAAAATATACTCGAATTTCATTTTTCCTCGCATCTATGATTGTGTTATGGATAAACCGGGCTGGTATAAGCACAGGAAAAAACAGCTTGAGTCCGCTGAAGGAAAAATCCTGGAAATTGGAGTGGGAACGGGATTGAATCTTCCTCATTATCCATCTCATGTTCGGCAGATCACAACTGTTGATCCTAACCCCGGCATGAATAAAAAACTTCAAAACCGTATTAATCAATCTGAAATTGAAGTTGACCAGAAAATTATCAGCAGTGAAGAATTACCATTTGAAGATGAGGCTTTTGATTGCATCGTCAGTACAATCACTCTTTGCAGTATCCGTGATGTGAATCAGGCAGTGAATGAATTGTTCCGGGTTCTTAAACCGGGGGGACGCTTTCTGTTTTTTGAACATGGTGCCAGTCCTGACCCCAAGGTTGCCAATTGGCAACGACGGATGAATTGGATCCAAAAACATGTTGGTGACGGATGCACGCTTTCTCTTGATGTCCCGAAACTGTTTTCATCTCAGCCATTCAGTTCCGTGGAAATGGATACATTTTATTTGAATAAAACACCGAAAACTCACGGGTTTATGTATCAAGGCATCGCAATAAAATAGGTACTGCACATGAAAATGCAGGGGGTACTATTTCTTGCCATATTTATTTTTGTGCTCTGTTTTGGGTAGACCTTGACCAGGCTTTATTTACTTTGGGACAGAATAAATTGGGGCAGAATAAAGCTCTGTTTCAGGATGAAACGAATACCAGGCAAACCAGAAGGAATACATCCAATTCACATTTTTGTCAGCTTTATTGACCCTTAAAGATTTTGCTTCATGATCATAAGCAATCGTGACATCCCTGTTATTGATTGTTATTTTAATCTCTTTAGATTTTCCTTCTTTTTCAAATTCTTTCAAAGGGAATGCACGATAAATATCACCAGACCATACTCCTAACACAAGTGATTTATGTGGTAAACGGTCATCGAGTTTGTTTACAGGAAACATTAATCGATCATTTTGAAAGTACTGGGAGTACGGATCAACATGATATTTTTTTAAATGTCCTGTTGCTGCTGACATCACTCTAGTATTGGGATGACGTTTTTTCCAGCTTTTCCAGGTAGTCAGTTCAACAGGAAGAATTTTCATTTTACTTCCGGATTGTTCTCCTGAAATTTGCTTATTCATAATTTGTGAATACAACGGGTCGCCTTGTCCTTCTTGAGAATAAAAAAGCACATTGCTGTTATAGAGAAGGCCTGAAATACGGAAAGTAATTTCCTTGCCATTTTTAATGCGATTATACGCCATCAGTGATTTACAAAGTGGACAGTATGTAATTGCAACAGATTGGTTTCCAACTTTTGTATTGATTACTTCATGGTAATTCAATATCCTGAGTGGAAAGGCTTGAGCATCACCATCAATATTCAACCCTGCAATCTCATCATCATCTCGTAAATAATTGACTTTCCCATGAGGAATCATGAGTGGGTATGTTAAAGCAGCAATACCACCTTTAGGAACTCCCCCGTTTAAAATATCTTTCCCTGGTATCAACAGGTTTGTTGAATCAAAACTTGAGTTATTTCGGTTACTGACCATGTGGGTCTGTTGACTGCGTTCATATCTTTCAAGTTTTGTCAGGTATATAGCAAATATTTTTTCATTTTCAATTTCATGAAAAGCTATTTCATCATAATGAACTTTGTTTTTGTACCAGTATACGCTTCCAAAGAGGATGGCGTTCACCAACAGAAAGCGAAATAACTTACCTGACACTTTATTGCTAATGAGTGGTTGATTTTCTTCAATCTCTTCAGGGTTAATTCCAAGTTCTTCCATCATTAATCCTGGCCCTCTTTTAAAAAACGATAACTGTAAACCATATTTAGAAATAATGTTAAGCAGTGCAAAGATACTAATTTCGAGTATAATAGTATCTAACATAATAAATGTATTAAAAATCACATATTATAAATAAACATTAGCGAAGTGGCAGTATGATATTTTATATCAAAGAGGATGGGATTATCCCTTATTTGAGGTGAAATTTCTAGAGGGATAATTTTAAGGAGTATTCAAAAATTATTATGGAGATCAATTTGAATATAATTCCTTCTAATTAAACGATTTACGATAAAATTTACTCAAAAGTTGATAAAATTAAAACATGATCTCGGTTCAAATAGATCCATCTTTCAACGGAATTAGTGAATGAAACGATACAGGCTCAACCTGTTGTTTTTCTTGTTGGTAATCTCCTGTTTTACATCAGAAGCACTTAGTAATAACGAAACAGAATTTATCAATAGGCTAAAACAGAATGGCTACTATGAACTGGCGCTTCACCATCTGGATAAATTAAAATCCGATAACCGAGTCCCTGCTTCATTAAAAAACAATTTGGATTATGAACGAGCAAAAATTCTGCTTGAGCTTGCGCGCTCATCCCCCGTTGCCAGCAAACAAAGGAAGATGCTTGACGAAGCAGGTGCTGCGCTTGATCTCTTTATTTCCAACAACAGGAATCATCCACTTTCTGCTGAAGCCTCTTCTGAAAAGGGTCGCTTATTGCTTGAATATGCACGTGCAGAATTTAAGAAACAATCAGAAAACAGCGATTCCAAAACCCCGTTTTATGAAGAAGCCAGAAAATATCTCAAAGAAGCAATGTTCATTTTTGACCAGTCTTTAAATCTGAATGAAAAAGAATTCAAAAAGTTTGAAATTTATATTGATGCTGATGACAAGAAAAAAAGAGCAGAAAGAGATAAGGCAGAACAACGATACATTACCGCACAATATAATCAGGCGATTTGTATCTATGAACTTTCTAAAACTTATGAGTTTGACAAGACTGAGCAGAAGAAGATCAGGAAAAAAGCATTTAACAAGTTTAAAGACATTCATCTTCATTACAGAAAGGTTGTTGTCGGACTCTATGCAAGAATGTGGCAGGGAAAATGCTACGAAGATGATAATGAATATAAAAAAGCTCTTGGGGTTTATGAAGAACTTTTATCGCACCCGGATAATTCTCTTGCTGTGACTAACCTTCAACATCAGGTTCTGCTTTTCGAGCTAATCTGTTTGAATAATAAAAGTCTCGCTCAATACCAACGCACAGTTGATGATGCAACACGAAGACTAAAGTCCCATCCTGATATTGAAAAAACAAATGTTGGGATATCGATCCGCTGGCAACGTGCATTGGCACTGAAATCTCTTGCTGAAAACAAGGAACTGAAAGAATCGAAACAGGATAGTTTCTTAAGGCAGTCCCTGGATGATGCCCAGCAGATTTCTCAATATCCGGGAACGCATCGCACCAAATCTGTCAAACTCATGGATGAATTAAATAAAAAACTGGGATACAATAAAAAAGCTGGCAAGAGCTTTTCCACAGCATATTCGGATAGCAAGGAAATGCTTGATCAGGTGACTTCTCTTCAGCAAGCAATTGAAAAATCAGACAATATTAGTGATCGTCAAACTAAAAAGCGGGAATTTCTGGCACATCTGGTCGAGACTCGAAAGCAGCTTGAATTCACCATTTCTCTTGCAGATGAAGAAACAAATAATTCAAAATTGAACAGCATACGTTATTTGCTTTCTTATGTTTATTACCTGTCTGGCCAAAACGAAAAGGCAGGAGTGCTTGCTGGTTTTGTTGGCCGATTTTATAAAAAACAACTCCCCGATATTGCACTGGATTCTTCCTACATAAGTGCTGTCAGTTTTTTAAGAGCGTGTGAAATATCCAACGGCGATAATAGTTCTGAAATAAGATGGGCAGAAAACGCAGCAGCTCATCTTGTTGAAAACTGGCCAGAAAATAAATATACAATGGAAATCGCACTTGCTATCGGTAACGTTTTACATAAAGAGAAACAATATCTGGAAGCAACAGAATGGTTTTCTCATATTCATTCGGATTCAGATTATTTTGGAAAGGCTCAAATTTCAATGGGGCAGTCTTTCTGGTCGGCTGTTCTTAAATCGGATTCTACTCAGTACAATAAAAATCAAATTGAAATTGACCAGATTAACGAATGGAAAAAAAAGGCTGAAAGATACCTGGCTAATGGAATCCAAATCACAGAAAAAAAACTGATCAATATAGCTGACATGCCGGAAAATCTGATTGTCGCTAAAACCATTCTCTCTCAAATTTATATTCGAAACCAGAATTACGAAAAAGCTTTAGAAACATTAAGTGAAGGAACATATTCTGCTATTGATTATATGAATCAAACACCCCCTGATCCACGTCCCAAAAATGGACCGCACAGCCAGGAATTTACAAGTTATTTTTATCAAATTCTTCTTCGTTGTTATGTGGCTACTCAACAAATTGATCGTTCCCTGAATGTTATGAATCAGCTTGATGCCCTGGCCTCTGGTAATCAGGATGATATTTCAGCGATCTATGTAAATCTTGGAAAGGTCATCCAGAAAGAAATTGAACAACTGATTGCAGAAAAGAAAACAACTCAGCTCATTGAAATACAGGATTCCTTCGATCGATTTCTGACTGAACTCTATCAGCGTCGAGACAACATGAAATATAGCAGTCTTATCTGGATTGCTGAAACTTATTTTGGATTGGCCTCCGGTTTAAAGAAAACGGATCCTGATAAATCTGCTCTTTATGCAGGAAAAGCCTTAACAACTTATGAAGCCATACTGGAAAGAGACAATGTGCCTGAAAAGAACATTCTTTCCATTAAATTAAGACAAGTCAAATGCCTGAAACAGCAGGATAATTTTGATAAAAGTTACCAGTCTTTATTAGCAATTATTAAGGACAATCCAAATTATCTGGATTTGCAAATAGAGGCAGCAACACTCCTTGAAGAATGGGGAGATTCAGGAATCAAAGAAAAATTTCTTCTTGCCATCAAAGGAGATTCTGCAAGCCAGAAGAATATTGAAGTGTGGGGATGGGGAAATATTGCTAAAAGAATACAGCGAATTATCATTGAATCAGACGGAAATTCTCAAAACGATTCTTTACAAGAGAAATACTGGAATAGCCGATATCATATTTCTTCATGCCGATGGAAATATGCTGCCCAGTTGGATCAAATAAAAGATAAGCAGCAAATGCTTCAACTGGCACAAAAAGAGATTGAAGTATTTGCTTCGTTGTCTGACCAGATGAAAGAGGAATGGATTCAAAAATTCAATTCCCTTTACGCCAACGTTCAAAAAGGTCTTAATTCACGATTGAAAAACCAAGCCCCCCTGAATTGGGGGGAAATGATCGCAACAAATTCCAGCAAAACAACCAGTGAATCAAACAAACAACCAGTTGCTTCTGCTAACGCCAAAGCAAAAGCGGTTTCAAGGGATCCTGAAACTCAAATCAAAAAATCAACACTTTTTGGCATATTGATTTTAATATCTGTTCTATCTTATTTTCTATATCATTATTTAAAAACGGGTAAAAAGAAAAGTCGACATCCGATCCATCAACTTCGTGATAAGCCATTCAAACAACCATCTGTTCCAGCTAAAAGGAGGCGGGCAACCAAACCGGGAAAACCAGAGACTCGAAAATAAATCTGATTTTTCAATTGCCTGTATTTGTTATGAAATTTATTCGATTGACCATCGTCACTTCTATTTTTGTTTTGTTTACCATAAACATGAATCTTAGTGTCAATGCAGCAGATTTTATTTATCGAAAAAGTGTCTCCAGGAGGATCACAGGCACTATTACTGATATTTCCAAAACAGAAATTGTGGTCCAGTCAACTGCAAAAAATAAACCTCCAACACACATTCCAGCTAACGATATCAAAGAAATCAAATGGAATAGTGAACCACCTGAATTAACATTATTAAGATCGGCTGAAAGAAAAAACTCTTTTGAAAAAGCATTAGTCGGCTACAAAAAAGTTTACGGGCAAATTGGATCTTCTCAAAAAAATCTGAGAAACGATCTCTCATTTTTAATTGCTCGCGTGACCTCTCAACTTGCAGCAGATGATGAAAAACACCTGGAAGATGCCATTGCCCTTCTGGAAAAATTCAGAAAATTAAACCCAAACCATTTTCGATATTACGAATCTCTGATCCTTCTTAATAAAATGTATCAAAAAAAGAATGACCCGGAACAAATTCGCCGAATCAGCGAATTGATTGCCACTGCTCCCTGGAAAGATTTCAGGGATTCAGGAAAAATTGAGAAAGCTTACGCACTTCTTAGTACTGGTGATGCTGATCAGGCACTAGAGTTATTTGAAAAAATTATCCTCGAATATAATAAAAATCCTGAAAACGACCAGGCACTTAAAGCTATTCTTGGAAAAGCAAAATGTCTTCTCAAACTGGAGGAATTCCAGAAAGCAGAAAAAACAATCAATCATCTTCTTGATCACGCGAATCCTGTATCAAAACAGCTTCTTACGGAAACATTTCTAATGCAGGGTGAATTATATCGATCTCAAAAACTCCCGAAAGATGCAATTCTAGCGTACCTTCGCATTGATCTGATTTTTAATAAAGATAAAAAAGCTCATGAAGAAGCACTTTATTGGCTAGCTGTCCTCTGGAAGCAGGTTGGTCACGAAACCCGATCTTCAAAAAATTCTGAAAAACTCAAATCAAAATATCCTGAAAGCAAATGGATTTCAAAACTCAATTGAACGTACCTTTCTGGATGGAAAAAGTAATTGTATTTACATAGAATCATTCATGGAACAGGTCTGGACATCCTATCTCATTTCGATTCAAATAACTGAGAAACCAGACAATGTCTGGAAATAATATAGAACGTAGTGCACTGTATAAATAGTTGGAATCACATTTAGGTCATCTATTTCAAATGTAGAAACGCTCTAATACGAACAGAAAAATCAGGTCATCTGAACAAATAATACAGTCTGGAGAAAAACATCATGTTGAATTCCTTTCAAAGGAAACTGACAGAATTTCAGAAATTCAATTTAATCGCAGGGATCGCTTTTTTTATTCTTCTTCTGTTTAGCTATCCCGCTTTTGGATACCAGGACGAGGAGAATAATGGTCAACCTGAAAATAAGCCGGCAGCTAAAATTCAGAGAGTTGAAGACCAGAAGGGTGAAAATAAAGCCGACGAAAAACCAGCCGACGATGAAGTTAAAGAACAAAATTTCCTCTCATGGATGGTCGAAGCTTCCGGCATATTCGGGCTGATTTTGTTGATCATTTCTATCATTATGGTTGCATTGATTTCGACTAACCTGTTTCAGATTCGCCGTGAATCATTAATGCCTTCTGAGTATATTGAATTGTTTGAAGAAAAATTAAAACGGCAGGACTATCAGGGCGCTTATGAAATTTCCCAGACAGACGATTCATTTCTTGCAAGAATTCTGGCTGCTGGGCTCTCCCGCGCAGGTCGAAATAGCAAAGAAGCATTAGCAGCGATGCAGGAAACCGGCGAGTATGAATGTGCTGCTTTAGAAAACAAGCTGAGTTATCTCAAGCTGATCGGTGCCATTGCTCCCATGATTGGATTAATGGGAACTGTATACGGAATGATTGAAAGTTTTGAAATTATCGCTAATTCCCGGGTTCAACCAAAACCATCTGACCTTGCGGGTGGAATTTCGACAGCCTTGTTCACTACACTTGAAGGTCTTTCCGTTGCGATTCCTGCCGTCGTATTCTACACGTTACTCAGAAATCGGCTTTCCATTTACATTATGGAGGCAGGAATTATCAGTGAATCTCTCATGAATAAAATTATTACATCTCCAAGAAAAACGTCCAAACCGTCACAGTCAGGTGATCAGCCTGAACGATTAAAGTAAGCCTTTATCATTCAACTGTTAGCATCATTATTCCTATCCCTGTTTTGTGCTTTTTGTAATCAGGATATTATCGTGAAAATCAAATCAGAAGAATCAGCAATTGCAGAAGTTGATATGACTCCGATGATTGATATCGTCTTTCAGTTAATCGCATTTTTCATGGTGATTACAAACTTCGAACAGACACAGGCTGATGAACGGGTTAAACTACCTAAAGATCAATTGGCAAGACCTGCTGAAGTTGTTAATCCAAATGATATGGTCCTTAATATCGGATATATCAGGGACGAAGAAGGAACCAATATTTCGGGCCCGCATCTCTTTTATGCAGGCACAAGATATAATATGGATGAAGTCCCCCGAATTCTAAAACGTGAAGCAAAATTACTTCGGGATATTGATAAAGACCCTCTCCTGATAACCGTGATCCTGCGAGCAGATAAAGAAACTCCGACAGGAGATATCCAGGAAATTATCAAACATGCGCAAGCAGCTGGTTTTGAGAAGTTTTCTCTTTCAGCCACCCAGATTCGAGAATAAAAGTCCTTATGAAGTTCCATTCGAATTCAGTACTATCAAGCGACATTGAGACGCAAATCACGCCGATGATTGATGTCGTCTTTCTGCTTTTGATTTTCTTCATGCTGACGTTAAAGATTGTTGAACCTGAAGGCGATTTCCAGATCAACATGCCAATTGCTGCCCCGAAACCGACGGATCAGATTGATATTCAACTGGCAGACATCCGAATTCGATTGATTGCAAACAATGACGGCACGTTAAAACAAATCCTGTTTGGTCAACGTTCATTAGGCAATGGCAAAGAAGCATTCCAAAAACTCAACCGGGAAGTTCTCAAAATTATTGGCTTCCCGGGAAACCCAGCCACTGCAGAAACGGAAGTGGAAATTGATGCAGACTTCAATCTCCATTATGAAAACATTGTTTCAGCAGTGAGTGCCTGTTCCGGGACATTAAGAGATGGACAACTTGTCAGGTACATTGAGAAAATCAAATTCGCCCGCAAAAGACCTCAAACCGATAATTAGAGAGAGATGTCTAAAAAGGTAGTCCAGCAAGTCTTTGATAGCTGGATCGCGAGAGCGACAAGAAGATTCTCCAAACACAACCATTTCATGAATTCGCATGCAATAAAAACAATGGGGTATAATTCAAGCATTCTGTATCTAGTAACATTATTTCTTTGGATGTTTATTATAAGTGCTGTATAATCACCACGTGAATAAATTTTTGGAAGTTGTAAATGGATACTCTTTAATATGAGCATTGAGAACGATAATCAACACACATCCAGCAAGAAGATATTCCTGCTGGCTCACATTGCCTACCTGGCTATTTTGATCGGAATTTTGATCTATGTCTATAAAGTCTTTGGTATAGGTTACATGAATGGTTTATTGCTTCTTGCAACATTCCCATTCTATGCTTCTTTAAGAATGCTCTGGAAATGGGACAAACAGAAAAAACGTAATTTTTTTGCTTTAGGCATTGTTGTCTCTTCAGTTTTCATAGCGACTCCATTCTTGATTATTGACTGGTACTCAAAAGATATGGATAAAGTTCATTATAATGATTTAGAATTTGTTGAATTCGCTCAAATTGTTCAAAGTACTCCAGCTTTTAGAGCTATTGGATGCCACGAAAGAGGAGGAAAAGGAGGACACTGGATTACTGGAGAAGTTTTTTCTGAAGAAGATTTTGATCGAATAAAAGCACTTACAGAAAAATACAGTATTTCCGGAATTAAAGACGTTCGGGTGATAACCCATTTTAAGAAAAAACCATAGATTATTTCTTAAGCACGTGGGTGAAACTGCTGGTGCAATGATTTAAGTCTGCTATGTTCTACATGGGTATAGATTTGAGTTGTCCGAATGCTGGCGTGTCCGAGGATTTCCTGTAACGCCCGGATTTCTGCTCCTCCTGCAAGCATGTGGGTGGCAAAACTGTGACGCAATGTATGAGGGCTGACATCAGAACTGCAACCAATTCTGGCTGCATACTTCTTGATCAAATTCCAAACCATAATTCTTGATAATTGATGCCCGCTTTTAGTAACGAAAAGCCATTCCGATCCCTTTCGAGGAACCATGATAGAACGCTCATGTTCCATGTAAGCCTCAACTGCAGAAATGGCAACAGGATTCAGGGAAACCATCCGCTCTTTATTTCCTTTTCCCAGACATCTGCAATAACCTTCATCCAGATAAACGGCGATCAATCTCATTCCAGTCATTTCAGAAGCACGACAGCCGGTTGCATACATCATTGCCAGGAGCGCCCGATCTCGTAAAGGAAATCGATCTTCTGAACAAGGGGCAGCTAGTAACTCATCCACTTTTTTAGGACTGAGAACTTTCGGAAGGTGAGCCCACAATTTGGGAGAGCTTAACATCTCCGCTTTACTTTCCAGAAGCACTCCTTCCAATACCAGAAACCGGAAATAGACTTTAATGGAAACGATGTGTCTTGAAACCGTAGAGGAATTAAACCCGCGACCGTTAAGGTGCCCGAGATATCTTGAAAAGAGTTTCAGATCAACCTTCGATAATTGAGAAGGACCGTTCGATCGATACCATTCAAAGAACTGTTTTAAATCGGAAGAGTATGCCTGGATCGTATTTCCAGTCATTCCGCATTCTGCTTCCAGATACCTTAAATAATCCGGAAAATACATTTCCAGACTGGGACCGGCTGCTGCCTTTGCGCGTCTTTTTTTGACTGGACGTTTGCGTGGAGGCATCTTCAAACCTTCTTGAAATATTTACAACGAAAATATTTACAACGACATAGGGAAAATAGAAGATATTTCCCTATATTGTAGAATCGGCATGCAACATCGCATTCATGACGAATTCCAATCAAGCTGATACAGGCGTTATCATGCTATTTGTTGAAGAATTAATGTGATTCTGCAAATGATCTAGAAGGTATTGCTAGATCAAGACGACATGTATAGATTGCTACGATCTGAAGATTATCAGGCATCGCACTAGCCTCTGCCAATGGGTTGCAAATGACTTTTGGAAGCAATAAATGTTTCGCTTCGATCATTCACTTCAAAATCAACAGTTACCGTACGGTGTTTGGAATAACCACCGACATCAACAACAGTTCCCCTGCCATATTTCGGATGCCTGACAAGCATCCCTCTTTGAAAACCCATTGGTATGTCGACAGATGTCTTTCGACCACTTAAAAGGTCTGCACCTGTTGTCAGGCGATGAGTATCGGGAAGAAAAGAAAGCTTTTCTTTTTGAGCATCCTTATTTTTGGATTTCTTTTTTAATATCGGTTCGGGTAAATGAAATTCTTCCTGGGTTAAGTCTTTGAATTCAATCTCGATTTCAGAAAGAAATGTACTTGTGATGGTGTGCAAAGGCCGGCCGCGAAATTCTCTCTGGACGGTCTCGGTCAGGAAAAGTTTTTCTTTTGCCCGGGTCATTCCCACAAACAGCAATCGACGTTCTTCTTCAAGTTCCTTAGGATCTCTTTCTGCGAGTGATCGCTCATGTGGAAGTAAATTTTGCTCAACTCCGACAATAAAGAATGCAGGGAATTCAAGCCCTTTGGATGCATGAAGTGTTAGCAGGGTTACAGTTCCTGCTGAATCATCAATCTTATCCGTTTCACTGGCAAGCGCTGTTGTTTCCAGAAACCCTTCAAGGGTAATATCATCTTCTGAAGCACGGTCAAACTGCTTGGCTGCTGTCAATAATTCTTCCACATTGGCCAGCCTCTGGATATCCTGCTCGGATTGGCTGTGGTTCATTCCCAGGGTGTATCCTGTACGATGAATAATCATCCGCAGTAAACTTTCAATAGACCCTGCATCTGTTAAAGAGAATTCCTGCATCATCCTTGCAAAGGATTGAAGAAGTATTTTTGGCCTTTTGGAAAGTGTGGTGATTTCATCTGCTCTTAACGCTGCATCAAGAGGATCAAGGTTATATCGATTTGCCCAGGCAATCAGCTTCCGGGCACTTACTTTTCCAATTCCTCGTTTTGGTGTATTCACAATCCGATGAAACGCAACAATATCTTTAGGGTTATATATCACCCTGAGATAGGCAAGCATATCCTTGACTTCAGCCCGGTCATAAAATGCGACCCCTGCAGTCACTTGATACGGAATCTTGTTTCGCATCAAGGCAAATTCTAATGGACGAGACAAAGCATTGACTCGGTAAGTGATTGCAAAATCAGACCACTTGTAACCTTCTTCCGATTTAATTTTAAGAATTTTTTCTGCAATACCATCCGCTTCCTGTTTTTCATCAAAAAAATGAAGAAGCTGAACATGATCCCCTTCCGGATTCTCTGTAAAAAGCTTCTTGTGTTTTCGCTGAATGTTATTGCTGATGAGTTCGTCAGAGGCTTGAAGAATCCTTTTAGTACTTCGGAAGTTTTGTTCAAGACGGACAACCGATGTCTCAGGGAACTCCTGTTCAAACCGCATGATATTTTCAATGCGCGCACCACGCCAACCATAGATAGATTGGTCAGGATCCCCCGTCACACAGAGATTTCGATTCATCTGGGATAGGGCAGAAACAATTTTATATTGCGCGGAATTTGTATCCTGGTATTCATCAACAAGAACATAGCGAAACCGATAATCAAGCTGTTCCCGAATCTCAGGATTTTCAGTTAATAAATTGACAACGTGTAATAACAGATCATCAAAATCGACAGCATTCGCATTTAGTAATGCTTTTTGGTAAGCAGGGTAGACCCGTGCAACAATTGCCTGCAAATGATGGCCAACCGATTCATTATGCATTTCCTGAAATCGTTCAGCAGAAATTAAATCATTCTTTGCCTGGCTGATTCTTGCAGAAATTTTTCCGGGGGGAAAATGAACCGTATCAAGATCCATTTCACTCATGACTGTTCGAATGACTTGCTTCTGGTCGGTGGTATCAAAAATGGTGTAGTTAGATTGCAACCCAACGACTTCAGCACGATCACGTAAAATACGGGCACAAAAACTATGAAATGTGCTGATCCAGACGAACCTGTTCGGGACTAGATCATTCACCCGTGTCGCCATCTCTTTGGCAGCTTTATTGGTGAATGTAATCGCCAATATTTCGCGAGCAGGAATTCCTGATTCAATCATATGAGCGATGCGACGAGTAATCACTCTTGTTTTTCCAGAACCGGGCCCAGCAATCACCAATAAAGGTCCGTCGATAAGCTCAATCGCTTCCCGCTGTGGAACTGTTAAATCACTATTCGCAGACACACTCAATCCTTCAAATCTTCGGGAACAATCCTTCTACATCACGTTTCAATTTATATCATTTTTCAACAGTATATACCGACTAGTGAATCATTAATAACGAAAAAAGCCATCAAACGACTCAAAATTAAAACGCGTTTGTTAACCACCTACTATAATTGTAGGTGATAAATATGGTGAATTCTGGTCCTGATTAATAGTAATATACTTTTGTATATGCTTCACTATTTTTAAAAGATACACAATGGAGGCAACAGTAGAATTGAAGAGTATGAAGGGCTTGGCTAATATGTACTAAATAAGAGGGTGTATATTTACAGGTATTGGCATGTGGCTTATGAATTAATACTCCTGAATCAAGGGTGAAAAGTCCTTGAATTCAGTCAGGTCAGTCCCATATGATAATCGAAAAGAGATATCTCCGTCTTAATTTTAATTTGGTGACATTTCACAAGTTACATAACATGGCATGTTTTTAATGACTACAAATAATTATGTCGTGTGGATTGGGCCGGTTATGTCGATAACTCGAATAAGAAATGCTTTTTAATTGAGTCGATAGGAAATGGAGTCTGAGACATCCTGAAGCAGGGTACTTGAACAAATTTCTTAAGTTCAATTAACAGAAATGGAGTAAAGAAGCATGCAAAATAATGAGCTAACAGATACCCGTCAGTCTAAATATCAACGCAAGGATTCACACTCAACAATGATTAAAAAAATTAGCTTATTTGCCTGTTTGATCTGTGCAATTCTGGTGACTGCAGCCTGGGCACTGGATGACAAAGAAATTGATCTTAAAAAAGAAGGGCTTAGTGGAATTCTTCCCGAACTGGTTCCAATTGATTTGGATCAGGATGCCTTTGATATGCTTGGTGGAAACTGGACTGAGTGGTCAGAAGGTGTTGCAGACCTTGTAATGGAACTTTACGGTGAAGAAAAGCCGGAACTTGAAGGCCAGCGTGAACTGCTTAAAAAAATCAAGGGGAAAATTTCTGTGATGGATAAAGCCATTGCAGATAAACGATACAAACCGATCCTCAATACATTAATAACGCTTCGTGGCAGACTGCAAAGAAGAATTGACCTTTCAGAATCTATTCTGGATACGCTTGAACTTGATGCAGAAAAAATCATGAAAGAAAAGCAGGCCAAAGCCAGCAAAAAGCTTGTCACTGCACTTAATGAACTAGAGAGCTACCTGAATTCTCGAAATGCTTCTGCTTGGTTCTCATACGTTAAAGGGAATGAAGTCCGAACCCTGATCCAGGAAAACAAAACCGAAGAACTCTCACCAGCGATTGTTAAACTTTTCAATAAGTTAAACTCACGAAATACGCTGAAGAACGAAGAACAAAAGAAATTTCTTTCTCACAATAATTTTGTTAAGGTAGAAAAAGCTGCCGAAGAATTTCTTGCTGCCAATAATGCAGCTTACCTGGAAGTTGACCCAAAAGAACTCCGGGCGTTACTTGCAGAACTATGTAATTCTGTAGAAACTCTTGAAGAAACCAATAGCAAAGAAACATCTGTCAAACTGGGAAATATTCTTGGAGAGTTGAATCCTCTCCTGGCTGATGGTGGGGAATTAATTGCAAACACAATCAACTCCCATTACTTCAACTACAACTTCCGTGTGCTTGTCTCTGAATATTTTGTGAATCGTGTTTCGCGAAAAACAAAAAATGAATCATCCAGTATCAGCGATTTTATTCTGGGAGCCAATGTCAGCGGAAATCAGAATACAAGTTATTACACAGGGGTTAATTTTCTTCCCAGCGGATGGGGCGCAAAATTTGAGTTGACTCTCAACGGTACTGTTTCCAGTAATACCGTAGGCAGAACAAGATACGTCAATGTACACACCAATGGAAACCACACTTTTTACGCTCAAAAAGAACTGGTTTACGACGGCGTTAACCTGAAAGAAACCGGTAAAGCAGCAACGATTTCTATCAATGCACGAAACACAACAACCGGACTTGCTGTGAACGAAGCAGGACCATTCGGACTATTTGAAGGGACCGTCAGAAGACGTGCCCGACAGGAAATTGCAAATAAACGGGGTCAATCTGAAGCAATTGCACGTCGAAAAATTCGGGAACAGGTTCTTCCAAAATTTAAAACGGAAGTTACAGATGCTTTAACTCAGATCAATAACGACTTGGAAAATAAAATTGCAGTTCGTTTGAAAAACGCAGGTATCTACCCTTCTAAATCAGATATCCGTTCCAGTCGAACGCACATGTTCATGAATCACCAGATTGGTAATCCGGGTGAACCAGGGGGTGACCTGAAGAACCCGACACAAACACCGAACATTGGAATTACCGTTCATCTTCATGAAAGCCTGTTTAACAATATTATCGACCGTTTCAATCTTGCAGGTCGTACAATGACGGAAGAGGACATTGTTGTTGAAGCAGAAAAATTTGTCAGCAAGTTCCTCGGCAGGGATTATAAATTCAAGGATGACGAAGGAATCAAACCTGCAGAGAAAGCTCCACCAAAACCTGATTCTGTTAAAGAAGTTGATAAGAAAGCTGAAAAAGAAAAGAAAAAGGATCCTACAATTCTGGTCTTTGACAAGAATGATCCGATCCGTTTCCGCTTTGAAAATGGATTTGTTAATATCATCGTAAGAGCAGGAATCAAGCAAAAAGACAAAGAAGACATCCCTATGCAGGTCATTACAATTCCTATCAAATACACCGTCAGGAAGGATGACATTCTTGTACAGGCTGGAACCATTCAGGTTGCTCCTGTCGAACGTCCTAAAAGCTCAAGCGTTCAAATTGCTCGAGCGGGCGTGATCCGTAAGAAACTGAAAAAACTTCTGATCGACAGAACTCACCGCCGCAGTTTTGACTATTCAGTTGAAGGAAATAATCCGCTTGCGATCTCAATCTCAACGGTCAAAATTCTCAATGGCTGGGCTACAGTTTGGACTGAGTAATTGAGAGCGTCGGATAACTTGAATTTCACTATTATTAGAATTTTCAAGTGGCAATAATAATTAAGCCGGGGAGCAATCACTCCTCGGCTTTTTTTATGTATTCTCTTGCAGTAGAAATATTGCTCATTTTTGTTTCGTAAAAGTCTAGTTTTGACTGTACAGTGTTAAATGCGTCAGGAACTTGTACCAGAGGCTGATACCATGCTGTTTGATCGAATCATCTCTTTTATTGTCGGAATTGGATTGTTAATCTGCGCCGGGTTCGAATTCCGATGGCAAAGCGCGTTCGAGGCAAAGTTGTTAGAAGAAGGTACCTTATCTACTCACCCAATAACGGCTTTAGGTCACGAAATGACAGTCTTCTATATTGCAGTGGGTTTGATTTTTATTGTACTTGCGATGCCAAAACATAAAGGGAAGACTAACAAGGACAATCCATTTTGGTTCCAATTTGCAGATAAATCCCTGCCTTGTCCTCAATGTGACTGCAATAACGACTCCTTCGTTCCATCTTGTTGTAAACAATGCGGTCGCGAATTCTCATTCTCCGAGCGATTCTTTGGTACTGATTTCCAGAAGGGAAAAGAATAATTTACTTAGCAACGTGATTAAGCCAAAGCGTATTAAAAAACACGTAGTAGTATTGATAAATAATGGACAATAAAAACATAGAAGAGATTCTGGAAACCCTTGAATCCGTCGCTAAGAAATACGATGATGATTCGCTGGAATCTCACGCAATTGCAAAGGCATCCGAATCTATTATCGAGTTACAAAAATTAATATCTGAATCAGAATTCATAGACTTCATCAATAGAAAAGACATGCCTTTTACAGGTTTTATGCTATTGCATTTAAAAATTTGCGGTATCGATATCCCGGAACTCAGAAGGACTCCGGAAGTCATTGAATTAGAAAAGGATATCGAAAAGTTTTCCAAGAGATTTATGGCTTTAAATCAACCCCCAATTTATGATTCTGATTTCGATGAGGATATTTCTTAAGCAGCTTGGTTTTCCGGTCCATGATTATCAGAATCGGAAACAGCAGAACCTTCATCCCAATCACGTACTTCATTCTCTTCAATCTGGCTCAGCAATCCACGAATAATGCTTTCTGCTTCCAGTTTTTCTTCCGTCCATTTCTGGCTTCGGATTTTAAAGTGGGATTCATCATTCTTAGATTGAGCAGCCTGACTCACCAAGTTGTTTTCCCATTCAGACAAGTTCTCTTTTTGTCGTTCAACCCATTGCTTGAATTGTGTGCGTTCCTGATCAAACAATTGAGATTGCTCGTCAATTCCTTCTTTTAATCGTTGAAGCTCAATCTGCTGCTGATCCAATTCCTCTTTAGCATCCTGAAAACTCATTTGAAGTTCAACTTGTGCAGACGAAAAACGATTCGAATAATTTTGTGAATTCGGGCTCTCCAGAAACTCTGCCTGAATTCGTTCCAGGACACATTTGGTTTCCAACTGCTCCCTGCCTGTTTGATCAACTTCTTTCTTCAGGATATCCAATCGTTTTTTTTGTTTCTCCAGCAAATCATTTTTCACAGTTAACGCTTCTCGAAGATTGGAAATCTCTTTCAGTTCCATTTCTCGCTGCTGGTTCAATCTCGTTTTCATTTTTTCAAGCTGTTGCTTTTCAAGAACCACATCACTTTTTAATGTGCGATATTCATCCTTTAAAGTCACTTCTGATCGCTTCAATGATTCTTCCCGTGAATCAATAGACTCTCGAAAACGATTTAGTTGTGTTTTCTGCATTTGAAGGATACTATTTTTTTCTTCAAAATATTGGCTTGCTTTCTGCTTTTCCTGTTTCAGGTTTTTCTGCATTAACTGAAGCTCTTCGCGTGCCTTTTCAAGATGAGCTTCCTGAAACCGTTTCCGGTTTTCAAAGACTGCTTCCTGCTTCTGGAACTGTTTTTTCATTTCTTCGAACTCGTCCAGAGTGACCTGATCAACAGGTTGATTGGACTGTTCTTCCAGAGCAGCTTGCAAATTTTTCTTAGTCTCTTCCAGATTATTGTTCAGCTCATCTCGTTCCCTGATGGTTTCTTCAAGTTGCCCGGATAATTTATCTCGCTCAAGTGCAAATTCTTCTGAAGCAGATCGTAGTAGTTCCTGCTGCTCGTTTAATTGCGAAGTCTGGCTGCCTAGAATTTCATCGAGTTCAGTCTGGGAACGTTCAATCGCTTTCGTATAAAGCTGTCGTTCCACATCAAGATCACCATGCTCATCAACCCATTCCTGTTTTTCAGCAAGATGTTTCTGTTTAAGCTGCTCGTATTCCGCAACGAGTGCTTCCTGATCACGTTCCAACTCATCGCGAAGTTCTGCAATTTCTGCAACGTGAGATTCATCTAGTTGATGAAGTTGAAACTTAAGCCGTTTATTTTCTTTTTCCAGATTCATGAACCGGTCAAGATCCGGGACATCAATTGGTTTTGATTCAGCGACTCCCTCTTCTGCCACTCTTCCAGCCCCTGCAATATCCCCGTGTTCAATTTTTTGAATCAGGACATTACACGATGTCAACTTTTCGTTAAGATCTTTTTCACGCTGTTTTAATAAATCATCCCGTTCAGTCAATTCCAGCTCAATCTGGCTGACCCACATCCGCATGGTTCTTCGTTCTTTATCGAGTAAAGAAAGCTGTTCATTCAGGTTGTTTTCCCTGCGATTAATTTCATCGAACTGGGATCTGAGATGATCTGCAATCTGGGATGCCTGTATGAGAAGACCTTCTTCTTCATCAGCAACTTTTTGAGATGAACGCCCGTCCGGTTTTTCGACAATTGGGTCATTGAGTTGAAAATGCGGGCCGCGCATGCCTGCATCCGGTTCCGAAGAATGACCTTTATAAACCGGTTCTCCGGAAGATAACTTGACCGATTTCCGGGAGAGATCGTTTTCGAACTGATATGGTTCGCTCATCGCGGGAGTCCTTTCCCTGGGCGACTATAAAAAACTTAAATGAATCTCATCATAGAGAATCTTTTCGATACGAATATTGAATCTATAATTCAATAATTTCAAAATGGACTAACAATGTTGATCCAGCGATGCAGCAAATTTATCTGCTGGTGTCACACCAACAAATCGATCGACAACTTCACCATTTTTGAAAAGAAAGACGGTTGGAATGGCATTGATATTATTACTGGATGCAACCTGTGGGTTTTCATCTGTATTCAGTTTTCCGATTCGAACTTTACCAGCGTAATCAGTTGCCAGTTTTTCAATCGTAGGAGTCAGCATCTTGCAAGGACCACACCACGGTGCCCAGAAATCAACCAGAACCGGTGCATCACTTGAAAGAACTTCTGACTCAAAATTTGCGTCTGTAAACTCTAAAACATTTTCCGACATTTCATCTTCCTCTAACTTTTTAATTCTAAAAACTAAATTTGTATTACGAAATTTATTCAAAAGTGATTTAATCCCTTATACAGAATTCAATCCATTTATTTCTCAGTCAGGAACCACTCACAATTCAGTATTGATCTATCCCTTATACCTTAACTCATCACCAGTTTTCTTACCGGATGTAACAACACCCCAATCTGCTTTCATAAGGATGGGGAGAACAACGTGGTAACAGAACCTCAGTAATGAGTTAGGTTCGGAAGATTATAAGAAAAGTGGAAATCCTGTCAATGTGACACGTTTAAGGGAATTCTTCCTATCCTTATATGTGTAAACGATTTACAGTTAAATTGACACATCAGCGAGATTTAATCATTTCAGCAGGACAATCAGAAATTGCTTTTTTAAGGGGCATTTTCACTCAGCAATAGCAAATGTTTAGTCTATTTTCTCTTTAGAATTCAGCTTCCCTGATTTCCTCATCACCTTATACTGTCTGTTTTAATACTCATTAATTATGATTAAATAAGTTAAACGCCCATTTTCTCTCCGGATTCAAAAATTAACTATGTTTCAATTTCTCTCATTTATCATTCTGTTTTCTCAGCAGCCCATTCTGCACAATGAGAACACTGAATCAACAGACCTCCCAGTGGAGCCTATTCCTCTGGTTTCATCCGAATTGTTCAAAGAGGTTAATACGCAAGTTGCAGGAATAAGTCCGGAAGAATCCCAGAACTATTACGACATCCTGAACCAGATTCAATACTTTTCTGAAAAACTGCTTATTGAAAACTATCGTCAGTTTGCCGAATACAGGAAAGCATTCGTTAATTCACAATCGAAAACGAAAAAACAATATTCCGTTTTTGTGGACATGTTCAAAAATCCGGAATCGTTTCAGGGAATGTCGATTCAATTGACAGGTCATGCTCGCAAAATCATTAAATATCCCGCAGGAGAAAATGATTTTGGGATCAAACATCTTTATGAATGCTGGCTCTACACGGAAGATTCTCAATCCAATCCTGCTGTCATCATCTCAACCCAAATCCCGGAAGGGCTTCCTCTCGGCGAAGAAATTTCTGATTCGGTTGAAGTCTTAACAGTGACTGGAATTTTCTACAAAAATTATATCTATTCTGCACAAGACACAATTAGACGCGCTCCTATGATCATTGCTCGTGAAATTCACTGGAATCCTGTTAAGCCTGTCGTAAAAAAATCGTATAGCAATCAAACCATCCTCATTATCAGCTTCTCTTTTCTGGTCGTCTCCCTGATTCTCTATTGGCTGGGGAATACCAGAACCAAACGAAACCTGATTGCAAAAGAGCAATTCATTGATGACCCTCTATAAGAAGCCTGTCTGCTCAAATAGCATTGATCAATTGGCCCAATCCAAATACTCTTTTTTTACATCATCGCAATTTCCATCTTTTCAATTCCCCTTGATGTTAATTCCCTGTGATGTATGTTAAAAGTCAGGTAATTAATACTTTATTCTTCTCAGCCAGGTTCCAAAAATGTCCCTTATTCACCCTTTGAAAAATCTCCCGGATGGCTCACTTAAAATCGGGGCATTGATTTCCGGTGGAGGGACAACGGTTCTCAACCTGCTTGATAAAAATGATTCAGGAGAGCTTTCTGCAGAAGTCAATTTGGTCATTGCCAGTCGAGATAACTGTAGTGGAATCGAAAAACTGAACGCAAAAGGAATTAACGTTGATGTTGTTTCCCGAAAGAATTTCTCTGATGTCAAAAAATTCAGCGAATCGATCTTTGCGAAATTAAGAGAAGCAAACGTTGATCTGGTTGTACTGGCTGGATTTCTTTCCTTGATTGAAATACCGGAAGACTTTTATTACCGAGTGATTAACATTCACCCCGGCTTGATTCCCTCTTTTTGTGGAAAAGGATTCTACGGGGGTAATGTTCATCAGGCAGCCATTGATCGTGGAGTCAAAGTCAGCGGTTGCACCGTCCATTTTGCAGATAATATTTATGACCATGGACCAATCATTGTCCAGAAAACGGTTCCCGTTCTCGATACCGACTCAGCAGAAATGTTAGCGGAAAGAGTTTTTGAAGTGGAATGTGAAGCGCTCCCTGAAGCGATTCAACTCTTTGGTTCCGGAAAACTAACCATTGATGGATCTATTGTCCGTATTTCCTGATTTGCATTTACTCAATTCCTTTTCAAGCCACACCTTCTCAAAGCAGCTCTCAATAGTTGCTATCTGGTCCCCCCCCCTAATAGTTTTCCACTCCCATTCCTGAATGCCTTCTCAATTAACGGCCTTTCTCCATTAAATAGTTAATTTGTTGATAAACTTTCAGTTTAAGCCAGATTTGTAACCTATTGTTACAATACAGGTTAAAGCTTTATTTATTCTGTTTATGGCAATAAATGCGTAATGAGATGAACATATATGAACTTATTTGTTAGTATTTAATTAATAATGGAATAATTTGACAGATTCTGATTGATATATTCCATATATTAGATAAGTATTAAGATAAATAGGATAGGTAAGACAAGGGCTGGATGACATGATTGTTGATGAAAGACGGAATCAGATTCTGCAAGTCATTGAAAATAAAGGGTTTGTGAGTTTACATGAGCTTGCAAATGCTGTGGATGTCAGTCAATCAACGATAAGACGAGACTTGGAACACCTTGACCGCATCGGCCAAATTCGTCGAACACGTGGAGGTGCAGCCTATATTGGGGAGTCACTAACTGCATTTGATGACCGTCAGGTTCAGGCTTCTTCTCAGAAACAAGCGGTGGCAGAAGTTGCTGCTCAGTTCATCCAGCCGGGAGACACGATTCTTCTGGATGGGGGAACAAGCACTTTGGAAGTTGCAAAGAGGCTCGGAGGAAAATCACTACAGGTTGTGACTAATTCCCTTCCTATCATCAATGTGCTTTCAAGCCGTGATGAAATTGAACTGGTCATGCTCGGTGGATACCTCTATCCGAATACAGGAGTTTTTCTCGGACCGTTGGCTGTTTCTACACTGGAACAAATACACGCAAGAAGACTGATCATGAGTGTCGGAGGGATCACGGAAAAAGGTCTCTTTAACAGTAATTCTCTTTTGGTGGATACAGAGAAAAAAATGATTGAGGTCTCAGATGAAATTATTGTTGTCTCAGACAGCAGCAAGTTGGGCTATTCCGCACTGGCTCATCTTTGCAGCCTGGATCGAATCGATCAGATCGTAATTGATTCAGGAATTACAGATGCATGGAAAAAAACATTGGAATCAGCCGGGATTCAGGTGAATGTTGTCGAATGTCAACAAACCGAATCAAACGTTCCAGTTTAACTTGAAATAACTGCTCCCTCGCGAGAAAGAATTATTCCTGCCGGGATCACTAATAATACGAGCTATAGTTAAGCAAGAAATACCTTTAATTTACGATTGAAATCACAACGAGTGGAAAACAAAATGAATTCAGCAGGTACGATCAGCCCATCTGAAGTTGAAAAAATTGTACGTCAGGTACTGGGAAAACACCTCACGTCTCCAATTGCTACCCCTGCCAAGCCGAATCCTCTGGTCGTGAATATTTCTGCCCGTCACGTCCACCTCACAAAAGAGCATGTCAAAATTCTTTTTGGAACAGACGACCTTCAACCGGAAAAAGCGTTATATCAGGACGGCTACTACGCAGCTAAAGAACAAGTGATGATTGTTGGACCTCGAAGACGAATGCTTCCAAACGTTCGGGTGCTTGGTCCATGCAGAGATGATTCACAGGTTGAACTTGCTTTTACCGATTCCATTTCACTCGGATTGGATATTCCTGTTCGCATCAGTGCAGACATAGAAGGGACCCCGGGCTGTGTTCTGGTTGGTCCTAAAGGAGTCGTCGAACTGGAAAAAGGTGTCATCCGCGCAATGAGACATGTCCATATGGGACCAGCAGATCTCGCTTATTATGACGTTCAAAATGGAGACAAAATGCATCTGCGAATTGAATCTGCAGGTTGCACAACTGTTCTGGAAGATGTCACCGTTCGGGCAGGTGAGAACATCAAACTTGAAATTCATATTGATACTGATGAAGGAAACGCAATTAATCTTGATGCAGCTTCGAAAGTGGAGCTGATCAAAAAAGAAATTTGCCAATGCAAACAGCATTGATAAATCTGAATTCTGGATGCCACAAATTTTTGATTGAGTGGTAACAGGATTTTATATCTGTTTAGTTTTTTAATTTTTACGAAGACGAATGTAAGTCTTCAGTCCATCTAAATTACTCGTGGAGAAAAAAAATGGCGAAAGCGATGGAAGCACTCGGAATGATCGAAACCAAAGGTTTGGTCGGATTAATTGAAGCATCTGATGCCATGCTTAAAGCAGCTAATGTTAAAATGATTGGCTGGGAAAAAGTTGGTAGCGGATTGGTTACAGGGTTTTTTGTAGGCGATGTGGCTGCTGTTAAAGCTGCTATCGATGCAGGAGCTTCTGCTGCCAGCAAAATTGGTGAAGTTGTTAGTGTTCAGGTCATTCCAAGACCACACGAAGAACTGGTTTCAATCTTGCCTGCAATAGGACGTACAGCCAAGTAATCGATTTATTATTTTTTGTATGAAATCGATTTCTGATTTCATAGTTTTAAATTTCCAGAAGAAAATTCAGGAATTGTGAAACGATAAAACATCCAACACATTTTCTGAGACTTCATTCTCTACTTAATCGGTCCTGAAAGGGACAAGCAATATGAGAACGAATCAACTGGAATTATTCATTCAAGAGGAAAGAGACTCAATTATGAGTGGTGAAGCAATAGGATTGATCGAAACCAAAGGATTAGTTGCACATATCGAATCTGCTGATGCAATGCTGAAAGCAGCGAATGTGACTTTGGTCAAACAGATTCAGATTGGTGGTGCTTATGTCACAACAGTCATCCAGGGCGATGTTGGCTCTGTTCGTGCTGCTGTTGATGCCGGTGCTGCTTCTGCATCTCAAATTGGCGAATTAGTCAGTGCACATATTATCCCACGTCCTGAACAAAGCCTGCTTGATAATTTTATCAAGTAATTTCTTTTCCGGGGCTTCTATTAAAGTTGCCTCGAAATAGAAAACCGGTTTTTGAATTCACGGTTTATTTTTCTTTTACGCGAGAGCATGGAATTGGCTCAATGAAAGTTTTAGTTGCAAATTTAGGGTCAACAAGTTTCAAATATCGTCTGTACGATATGGAAAATGAAACTCAATTGGCTCGTGGAGGCATTGATCGAATTGGTGAAGCAGAAAGTTCCAGCTTTGTAGAAATTGGCGATCATCGGGAAGAATTGAATTCCCATATTGCTGACCATGCGGAAGCTGTTCGTATCTGTCTGGACCAGTTAACGAATGAAGAATATGGCTGTTTGAATTCTGTGGACGAGGTAAGTGGAATTGGCTTTAAAGCTGTTTTTGCAGGAGACCTCAGCGGGATTCGTCTGGTGGATGATGAACTTCTGGAAGTAATGGAAGCCCTTGCTGACATTGCCCCGGCTCATAATCCTCCGTACGCAAAAGCGATGAGGCAACTTAAAAAAGCATTTCCGGAAATTCCTCTGGTTGCAGCTTTGGAAACCGCCTTTCATGAAACCATTCCTGAATCAACAAGACGATATGCAGTTCCCTACGAATGGAAGGAACTATATCAGGTTCAGAGATGGGGATTTCACGGAGCCAGCCATCGGTATATCGGTGGAAGGATTTCAGAAATCCTGAAACGGGATGACTTGAAAATTATTTCCTGTCATCTTGGTGGAAGTAATTCCATTTGTGCTATCAAGGATGGGAAGTCGGTTGCAAACAGTTTGGGTATGAGTCCACAAACAGGACTACCCCATAACAACCGTGTTGGAGAATTTGATCCCTTTGCACTTCCAATTATTATTCGTGAAAGCGGAAAAACTTTGGAGCAAATCCTGGAAGAACTTTCTTCCAAAAGTGGATTGCTGGGTGTAAGTGGATTAAGCGGAGATGTTCGAGATTTGGAAGAGGCTGCAGGAAAAGGTCATGCAAAGGCCAAGCTGGCGCTTGATCTGTTTATTGCAGCAATTCGCCATTATGTAGGCGGGTATCTTGCAGCTCTCGGAGGAGCGGATGTGATTGTCTTTACTGGTGGAATTGGTGAAAACAGTCAGCTGATCCGGAATGGAGTTTGTGAAAACATGGAATGGGCTGGTCTTTTACTGGATCAGGATCGAAATGGACAGGTTCAGGATGAATCAGAAATTTCATCGGAGGAAAGTCAAATTAAAATCTGGGTTGTCCCAACAAACGAAGAGATTGTGGTTGCTCGACAAACTGTTAATGCAATTTCAAACTCATAAAGGGGAAAACGATGTTTCTTGCACGAATTACCGGTAGCCTGGTTTCAACACAAAAAGTTGAATCCATGGTTGGTCAGAAATTACTGATCGTCGAACCGTTACGGGTCGATGAAGTTGCCAAAAAAGACCTCAAGCCAACAGGAAGAACATTTGTCGTGATTGATACTGTAGGCGCTGGTGAAGGAGAAGTCGTTTTATGCGTTCAGGGTTCCAGTGCAAGGCTCACTCCTGAAACAAAAAAACTTCCCATTGATGCAGCTATCATCGGAATTGTGGATCAGGTTCATGTTCATAACAAAGAAATATTCAAAGCAGGCGATTCCTGATCTGAAACCATTCACGAATCAAATGCATATATAAATATTTATTTTAAAATTCATCATCAACAAAGAAGAGAGTCACATGGTTCAGGCAAACGAAGAAGCAATCAGGGCTGTTGTCCAGGAAGTCCTTGCAAATCTGGGGCGAACTCCTGCTCAATCAGCTTACGGGGAACCCGCTAACAGCTACACCAATGGGCATTCAGGTGAAAACTGGGGAGTCTTCAACACTGTTAATGAAGCTGTCGCTGCTGCAAACGCAGGCTTTGAAGCCCTTGCCAATGAAACAATGGAAACCCGAGCCAAAGCAATTGAATGTGTTCGGTCCATCTGTGTTGAACAGGCAGATGAATTGGGTCGCCTGGAAATGGAAGAAACTCAAGTTGGCAAACTGGAACACAAAATTGACAAACTTCACTCCATTCAAAATATTCCGGGCATTGAATTTTTGAAAACAGATTCTGTCTCCGGCGATCATGGTTTGACGATGACAGAGTACGCTCCGTTTGGTGTGATTGGTGCCATCACTCCGGTCACTCATTCGTTACCCACCATTGCCTGCAATTTCATCAATATGGTTTCTGCAGGAAACACAATTGTAGTGAATCCTCATCCCAGCGGAAAAAACATTGCCTGCGAAGGTGTGAAACGATTCAACAAAGCCATTTTTGAAGCAACCGGATTGAAAAACCTGTTAACCATTATTGGCAATCCAACAATTGAATCTGCGGATGAAATTTTCAATCACCGGGGAGTCCGATTACTTTGTGTGACCGGGGGACCCATGGTTGCCCGAGCAGCACTTGCAAGCAGTAAAAGAGCCATCGTTGCAGGTCCGGGAAATCCTCCTGTTCTTGTTGATGAAACTGCTGACCTGGAAAACGCAGCTTCTTCCATCGTGAAAGGATGTGCTTACGATAACAATCTTCTCTGCATTGCAGAAAAAGAAGTTTTTGCTGTTGATTCCATTTTTGATCAACTTATGGATGCAGTCGGAAGAAATGGCGGATACCTTTTAACACCCCAGGAAACAGAACGATTAACAGCACTGGCTTTCAGTCCTCCTGATAAACCGGGCGGACACATGATGCTGAATCGGGAACTTGTCGGCAAAGATCCTTCTGTCCTCGGAGAAAAAATTGGTGTTCCCATTCCTGCAGGAACAGAAATTCTTTACGCAGAAACAGACGATTCCAACCCGTTCGTCTTTGAAGAACAAATGATGCCTTTCCTTCCCTTTATAAGATGTCGGGATGCAAATCATGGAATTGAACTCGCCAAAAAACACGAACATGGTTACGGACACACAGCAATTCTTCATTCACGAAACGTTCGAGTCATGTCCACAATGGGAAGAGTCATGAATACAACACTCTTCATTATTAACGGTGCTTGCATGGCTGGACTTGGTGGCGGCGGGGAAGGATATCCTTCCTACAGTATTGCAACACCAACTGGTGAAGGAGTCACAAACCCATTGACATTCACACGCCAGCGTCGTTGCACATTGGTGGATGATTTAAGAATTATTTAGTGAGAGTTATCACTGATTTATAAGGTAAGTTTACATTATGCAGTTAGCTCAAGTGGTCGGACATACAACAGCAACGGTGAAACATCCTTCACTGAATGGATGGAAGCTGCTTGTCGTACAACCATTAGACGCAAAACAGAAAGCGGATGGAAACCCCCTCATTGCAATTGATCAACTTGGTTGCGGATTGCACTCAACTGTGATGATTACCAGCGATGGGGCAAGTGTTCGGGAAATGGTCGGAACAAACCAGACACCCATTCGATGGGCCGTTTTAGGGCTGGTCGATAACTAAAAGAAGCAGAACCTGATTTAGATTTTTATAATTCATAACAATAAACTAATACAGAACAATTTTGGATCAACATAACGATGAACAAGGAAACGATTGAACAGGTTGTGAAAGAGGTGTTTGAAATCCTCTCGCAACGTCATGTCAATCAATCCAGTTCATCAGAAGCAAATAACAATTCAGGGCAAGTTTTTCCTGCAAATTTTATTACCGAAGCGGTTATTACTGAAGAAGTGTTAAGAACGGAACTGGATGGCCAGGATGAAATCGTATTTCAATCCAAAGCAATCATCACTCCTTCTGCACAGGATTATTTAAGAGAAAACCATATCCGATGGAATCGTCAGTCCGTTTCTCATAATAATTCAGGAAGCAGTTTATCATCAAACTGGAAAATATGGATTGCTTCACCAACCGAACAAATTGAAACCATACTGAAAGAAATTAACAAAAATAGAAACAATGCCATTCCTGTAAAACTTTCTGCGGATTTAAATGAATCTGTTTCCGATGCAACAAGCGGGATTTGTCGGGCAGAAATGAGTTCAGGAGTCATACTGACAGAATCACCTGAAGAAGCAGCTTGCCTGTTAAATCGAAACCAGAAAATAAAAGCAGTCGCGATTAGTTCAACAAACCAACTACAGGAAATCAGAAGTAACTGGAACCCGAATTTATACTGTGTGACTCCTTCCGGGCATTCCTATTTTGAATTAAGAAACTTAATAAAAGCAATCATTAACAGTTAAACGAATTTCAACAGGGAATCTAATTTTGATTATTTCAGAAGTCATAGGCAAAGTTACTTTGTCAAAATGTCATGAAAGCTTGAATGCGAGCACCTGGCGTATCGCTGTCCCGCTCTCATTGGAAGGAATTCATGGACAGAAAAAAGGGCGAGGAGAACCATTTGTGATTTATGACGAACTCGGTTCCGGAAATGGATGCCTGCTTGCGGTGACAGAAGGAATGGAGGCAGCTGCCCCGTTTCATCCGGAAGTCAAACCGATTGACGCTTACAATTCTGCAATCCTGGATCATATCAGCGTCGAGAAAAAAATCTGATTTTAAGAATTTCAAAGAATAAACATCGAACAAATAAACTACATCACTAAAACACTCAACAACGAAAAGAGTCAACTATGTCAAATCAATGGAACAGCGGAATCCATGACCGGAAACTGAAAGAAGAAATCTGTGAAATTGGTCGTCGGGTTTACAACAAAGGTTTTGCAGCTGCGAATGATGGAAATATTTCTGTCCGTGTTGGTGAAAATGAAATCCTTTGCAGTCCAACCATGATCTGTAAAGGATTCATGAAGCCGGAAAATATCTGTGCAGTTGATATGGAAGGGAACCAGATCGCAGGAACCAATAAACGAACAAGTGAAATTCTTCTTCACCTGGCGATCATGAAACATCGTCCCGATGTGAAGGCTGTTGTTCATTGCCATCCTCCTCATGCAACCGCCTTTGCAGTCGCTCGTGAACCAATCCCTCAATGTGTTCTTCCTGAAGTGGAAGTCTTCATGGGAGAAGTTCCGATGGCACCGTACGAAACTCCTGGTGGACAAGAATTTGCTGATACCGTTGTCCCCTTCCTCAAAGGAACTAACACCATCATTCTGACAGGACATGGAACAGTCACTTTTGGAAAAGACTTGATGGATGCCTACTGGAAAACCGAAATTCTGGATGCTTATTGTAAAATTCTTCTTCTGGCTAAACAGCTTGGTGGAGTCAAATATTTTGATGAAAGAGAAACTCGCGAACTTCTCAATCTCAAACAGAAACTTGGTTTTGACGACCCACGATTCCATGCAGAAGATTGTGACCTTTGCGGTAACAGCGCGTTCCGTGATGGATATAAAGAAAATCTTCCGGTTCAGAAAGCTTTTGAAAAAGCTCCTGATTTCCCGGGATACCTTCAGAAACCAGCCGGTGCAAATCACATGGATGCAGACGATATGGATGCACTCGTTCAAATGATTACCCAGCAGGTTCTCGCTGCAATGAATAAATAAAGTAGCAGACCCTACATCTATATAAATAATTGGACCCATTAAATAAATCAACACTGGAAGAAACATTATGAAAGTAAGTATTATTGGCGGTGGTGGACTGGTTGGCTCCTGTGCAGGATTTGCACTTCAGGCAAAGGGTTCCGTCCGTGAAATTGCATTAATTGATCTGAACCTTGACGTTGCAGAAGGACAGGCTCTCGACATCATGCATGGTTCTTCCCTGACTGCTGATCAGGATATTTATGCAGGGGGCACCGAACATGTTGCTGACAGTGATATCATTATCATCACAGCGGGGTTAAGAAGAAAACCGGACGAAAGTCGGCTTGATCTGATCAACAGGAATGTCTCCCTCTTTCAGGGAATCCTCGCTGACATGAAGAAATACAAACTCAAGCAGAACGCCATCTGTTTTGTGGTTTCCAATCCGGTGGATGTTCTGACTTACCTTGCGATGAAAGACCTGGATCTTCCACAACAGCAGGTGATCGGACTTGGAACCGCTCTTGATACCACTCGGCTAAGAGGAATTCTTGCGAAAAATCTGGGCGTTCCACCAACGCAGGTACAGGCATTACTTTTAGGCGAACATGGTGACAGCATGGTCCCCATCTGGTCCGCTGCACAGATTGCAGGTCTTCCACTCGACAAATGGCCTGGATTCACTCCAGCCATGTTGCAGTCAGTCGAAAAGCAAACACGTGGTTCTGGTGCAGAAGTCATTAAGAAAAAAGGTGGAGCCGGTTTTGCAGTGGGTGTAGCGATTGCAGATATCGTGGAAAGCATTGTCCTCAACCAGAAACGAATTCTTCCTGTCTCTTCATTTCAAACAGGGGCTTACGGTTTAAATGATGTTTGCATCTCTGTTCCAACCGTGATTGGAAAAAATGGAGTGGAAGGACATATCGAAATTGACCTCTGGCCAAAAGAGAAAATGGGACTCCAGAAATCAGCAAGAGTTTTACGAGAGACCATCGACAAAGTTCTTTGATTTGAAAAACATTTCAGCAGAGTCTGATGTGCAGATTACTCATTATTCTTAACGTGAAAATTCAAAATTAGAAAATACCGGAAAAAGATGAAATCACTTGACCGAAAAATTCGTGATATCCATGCGAATCCATCTGGTTCCAAAGAATTTATCATTGCAGATGCCAAAGATGCAGACATGGCATTTGGAATGGGGGCTCCCGGTCTTTCGCCTGAACGTCATGATTCTGAATTAAAATTCAAAACACTGGCTGAATACCGTGAACAAATCCGCGCAGTTATCAAACAGGAAATTGTTGATATCGTTTTAATGTCAGCAAGCACTTCTGAAAAACTGACCATTCAGGAAAACTTGTTTGCGAATTCCACAATCACACCTGCCACTCGAGCCAATGACGCAACCGACGTCCATATTCCAAGAGGGGGGATTTCTCATCTGGAAGCAGCCCGTCCATTTCGATCTGCGAGCATTGATCACATGCAATGTGGACACCTTGATTGCGAGCCTTCTGAAAGAGCGGAAGGATCCAACCTCGGACTTTTCTCCGTCACATTCAATAACCAGCGTGACCTCGACCATGAAACTTTGACCCTGTTCAAAGATTTTCGTGAAGAAGCAGAACGAAAAGGTTTTCGCTACTTTCTGGAAATATTTGATCCGAATTTACCTGACTCCATTTCTCCAGATCTTCAACCCGGATTCATTAACGACTTGATCGCAAGAACTCTTGCAGGGGTCACCGAAGCAGGTCGACCAGTCTTTTTAAAGATGGTCTATCACGGTCCACAGGCAATGGAAGAACTTGTCAAATACGATCCTCATCTGGTTGTCGGAGTTTTGGGGGGAGCAGCAGGAACAACTCTTGATGCATTCACCCTGCTTCATGAAGCCCAGAAATATGGTGCCCGGGCT
>JAJRVU010000470.1 GCA_024277145.1 Planctomycetota bacterium | reverse complement strand
GATTTGAATTGTATTTGTTATTCAGTCATGTTGCTCTGGATAGGCTTCGTACGATATGTTTCACAAACTGAATCTATCCATCCTACTCACTGCTGATAAATATGCAAGAAGTAGCCATGAACTAATATTTCAGGAGAGATTCACATTCAAAACAAGGTACGTCAGATTACATCCTGATTATCAATCTGGTAACAGTTCTTTCGGGATTTGATCAGTCAATTTTTCATCCTTGATTTTAATCAGGCGGTTTAACTCCGATTTCACATCATCACCATTATTATATCGGCGTTCAAGAATTCGGATTTCCAGTGGGACGATATTTAAAAAGTAACTATCCGCATCAGAAGCACCGATTAGTTTTTCCTTTTCGAGCAGCCAGCCAAGACATTTAATTTGCATCTCGATGTAGTTCAAATTTTTATTTTTAGCAAACCACTTCTTCAATCCGCCCGCGTCATCAAATGGTGTCCCCTCCCAATAAGGTTTTGGATGAAGTTTACCATCACGGCCTTCTCTGCTGTGCCCGTATTCTGAATAATCTCTGGGCTGATCCATTAGCTGGTAGTAAATATTCCAGTAACAAGCGTTTCCGACCGAGTTGCCTGTATAGTGATTTCTGAAGTTAATTGATTGGCGTTTGTCATCCAGATGTTCCAGCAGAATTGGAAAAGCAGGACCTTTCATTTCATAAAGTTTTTGAAAAGCCATTTGACATGATTCAAATTTCTTTCGATTTTGCTCGATCTTTTTCGAATCACCAGAAGGTTTGACGACTTTGCCCTCAGCGTTATAGATTTTCATTAAGGGATTTCTAACCGGCCTGTTGGTTGCTTCCCCTTTTTTGTAGACCAATTGTTCTATTAATGCTTTGATTTCCTTTTCTTGTTTCTCATTGGCACCTCCAATTTTCTTACTGTCGGGGCTGCTCCTCATTGGGGGAGTACGTTTTATCTGGATTGATCGATTCGGTGAAGCGGTCTCTGAAGCCCAGCTACCCAAAGTTACACAGAGCAAAACGAAAAGAATAAACATCGATGCATTTCTGATTTTCATAATTTTCTCCTGATTAATATAACTTGCTATTACCTTGAATTGTTGATATTTCGAACATTATACCGGAGAGGCTTCAAACACTACTTCAATATAACCAATAGTAACAATTGCTAATAAATCAGCAATGGGTTGTTTTTGAATAATGTATCAAAGAACCATTGCAGGCATATCTCGAGTGACAACTTTTGCTGAACCCAAAAACTGGATTATTCTTTCACAGGTTTTTGGATCACAGTAATCGCTTTTTTTGCAGTCATCCGAACATGCGGACGTGAATCTTCAAGCAATATCTCCAGCAGCGGAACCAAATCAGAAGCTGACTTTCCCATGCGGGAAATTAACTGGACGGTCGCTGATCGGACATCACGGTTTTTGTTAGTGATTTCATCTATCAACACCGGCAAGATGGGAACGCTATCTCGAAACAGAACCCAAATCAACGATGCAGATTTAATTCGAACCAGAGGTTCTTTATCTTCGAGTTTTTTAAGAAGTTTTTCTCGAACTGTTTTTGATTTCGTCCTGGTTAGTTTTATCGCTTCGAGAGCCTGGATTCGGGTTTCAACAGAAGAATCATCAAGAAGTGAAATCAAGCCGGGAATTGAAGGGGATCCGATTTTTCCCAATGCTTTGCCTGCTGCATCTCGGACTGCTGGTGATTTGTCATTTGAAATCAGTGCCAGTAACAATGGGACAGCCGGCTCAGCCCGGGAACCCATCGAAGCAATTGCGTTCACACATTCCATTCTCAATAATTCATTTGGATGTTCTGCCTGTCGAAGAACAAACGGAAAAGTTGCAGAAGCATTGACTCCTGAATATCCAATCCCTTGGGCTGCCTGTGTGGCCAATTCAACTTTTTCAGAATATTTTATTTCGCTTTGAGTTTTCGGGCTGACATCAGGCGAAGGAGCCGACAGAATTTTGATGAGTGTCGGAATTGTCCCGGAATATTCGGGGCCAATTTTGATGAGTGCTTCCACACCTGCTTTCCGAAGCGGTAATTTAATTTGATCAGAAATAGCAATTTTCTGAACAGGTTCGCCCGCCAGCAGAGCATCCTTCCCGAAGATTTCAAATGACTTTAATATCCAGAACAGCGAATCCGACCCCTTTTCCTGATTCAATAACTGGATAAAGATCGGAACAGTATGTTTTGCCTTTTTACCCATCCTTGCAATAAGATAAGCAGCTTGAGCCCTTGTTTTATTCGGGGCTGATGAGTCTTTGATGATTTGCAATAATCCGGGAATGTACTGAACCGAATCAGTCAGAGAAGGATCAATCCTTTTGATCATCCCCTGCCAATCTTCCAGTGTTCGGTTATCGAATCGCTTTGCTTGTATTTCCCCCTGAGAAAAGAAAATAACGTGAGAAAAGCGAAAAGAGTGCGAAAAGAAAAAAGAGGATGTACCCGGTACACCCTCTGCAATGTTCTGATTAAGAAAGAGAATCACAAGCAGAAAAATCAAAATGAATTTTGAAAAAATCTGATTAATGATGTCTCTCCGTTTTTGGAATTTATGGATTGGAAACAAGATGATGGGACAACCCGCCAGCTGCACGAATATAGGCTTCACTGACGTAATCCATCACCATACGATCTGCATTAAATCGCCAACCTAATGTTCGGACAGCCCGTTTCATTCGGTAGATCCATTTTAAAGGCATATCATGCTGATCGCGATCATAATAAAGCGGAATCACCTGATTTAATAAAACTTCGTACAGTTCCTTTGCATCACGTTCATCTTGAATCGCAGGATCAACATGAGTTCGCCCGGTTCCAATAGCAAATCCATTATGCCCATCAAAAGCTTCTGCCCACCAACCATCAAGAATGGAGCAGTTCAAACCTCCGTTCAAAACCACTTTCTGGCCACTGGTTCCAGAAGCTTCCAAAGGTCTGCGAGGATTGTTCAACCAGACATCAACCCCCTGCACCAGATGCCTG
>JAJRVU010000469.1 GCA_024277145.1 Planctomycetota bacterium | reverse complement strand
CAAACCTGTTAATTATGAGACCACCGTTGTTAACAACAAAAAAATGTACAATGGGCTTCCCCCTGAAAAAATGGTGGAAGTGATGACTCTTCCCAAAGGATTCAAGGCTTCTTTAATTGCAGCAGAGCCTGATGTCAAACAGCCGATTGCCATGACGTTGGATGATCGGGGAAGAATCTGGATCGCGGAAGCTTACTCTTATCCACAGCGCCAGCCAATTGGTAAAGGGAAGGATCGAATTCTGATTCTTGAAGACAAAGATGCGGATGGAAAATTTGAAACAAAAAAAGTTTTCATGGATAACCTCAACCTTGTCAGTGGGATTGAAGTTGGCTTTGGGGGAGTTTGGGTTGGACAGGCACCGTATCTTTTATTTATCCCCGATAAAAATGGCGATGACGTTCCTGATTCCAAACCGGAAATTTTGCTTGATGGTTGGCATTATGAAGATACACATGAAACATTAAATTCCTTCATTTGGGGACCGGATGGTTGGCTTTACGGTTGCCATGGTGTTTTTACGCATTCCGTTGTTGGGAAACCGGGAACTCCCAAAGAACAAAGACAGCCTTTCAATGCAGGCATCTGGCGATACCATCCCACCAAACATATTTTTGAAGTTTTTGCCCATGGAACAAGTAATCCCTGGGGAGTTGATTTCAATGACAAAGGACAATGCTTTCTTACATGTTGTGTGATTCCGCATCTTTTCCACATAGTTCAGGATGTTCGGTTCCGCAGACAGGGTGGCCAACATTTTAATCCCTACACGTATGATGATGTGAAAACGATTGCGTTGCACAGGCATTGGGTTGGTAACCAATGGAATAATGCAGACCGAACCAAATCTGATGACGCTGGCGGAGGGCATGCTCATTCAGGAGCGATGTTCTATTTGTCTGATGATTGGCCAAAGGAATATCGAAACAAACTTTTCATGAACAATATTCATGGCGCAAGATTAAATGTCGATTCCATTTCCAGAAAAGGCTCTGGCTATGTGGGAAATCGTGCACCTGATTTTCTACTGGCAAATGATATCTCATCACAAATTCTATATTTTCGTTATGGGCCAGACGGTCAAATGTATGTCATCGACTGGTACGACACCAATCAATGTCATCATGGCCAGTTTGAAAAACATGACAGGAGCAATGGCCGCGTTTTTAAAGTTTCCTATAATAATGCACCACCTGTCAAAGTGGATTTGCAAAAACTTTCCAGTGAAAAACTGGTAGAACTGCAACTTCATCGAAATGACTGGTATGTCAGGCATGCAAGGCGAATCCTTCAGGAAAGAGGGCCGAATTCCAAAGTTCATAAACTTCTTGATACCATTGCTTTTGAAAATTCTGATCCTGATCGAAGGTTGAGAGGACTATGGGCATTACACGTTACGGGAGGTTTAACTTCTGAAAAAATTCAGCGGGCTTTGTCTGACAAGGAAGAATTTGTCAGGGGTTGGATCATTCAATTGGCATTGGAAAATAAAATCGGGCTGGATGAAGTGATTTCATCGATAGAAAAAATGGCCGTCTCTGATTCCTCTCAAGTTGTCAGGCTCTATATCACTTCTGCATTACATCGCATTCCTTTAAAACAACGATGGAACATTCTTGAAAAACTGATTCAGCATCAGGAAGATGCAACGGACCACAATCTGCCTTTGGCTTACTGGTATGTTCTGGAATCGATGGTGATGAAAGATCGGACAAAAGCAATTTCTATCGCTTCCGGTTCTCCAATTTCTCTCCTGAAAGAGTATACGCTTCGTCGAATTGCGGAATCTGGTTCGGAAGAAACTATCGAATTTCTGGTCTCTCAACTTGGAAAACAAAAAGGAAACCAGTCACGTTTAACCTATTTAAAAACGATCAAGCAGTCCCTCAAAGGGCAACGATCTTTTCCCCAGCCAACATCATGGAAATTGGTTAATAGCCAACTGAACCAAAAAGGAAACAAAGAAGTTCAGGAACAGGCACTGACTCTTTCTGTGATTTTTGGAGACGCGGAAGCTTTTCAGGTCATGCGGAATGTGTTGAGTGATAAAAAACAACCGACGGGGAAAAGACTGGCTGCACTTTCATCATTATTGGGTGCAAAAGATTCCCAACTGGTTCATGTTTTACAAACACTTGTTAGTGAAAAAACTTTCCGCCAGGAAGCGATCCGTGGTCTGGCTTCTTATAATAACCCAAAAACTGCAGATATTTTATTGAAGGTTTATGCCTCCTTTTCTGCGGATGAAAAAAGGCTGATCCTGGCGACGCTTTCCTCCCGAACAGAATATGCAATCACGTTACTCAAAGCGATTGAGCGCAAAGAGATTCCTTCGACGGATCTCAATGCGATTATTGTTCGTCAATTAGGGAATTTGAAGAATTCTCAGGTAACAAAACTGGTTGGAAAAGTATGGGGAATTGTTCGTGAGACCGCTGCGGATAAGAAGGTTTCCATTGATAAATACAAAAAAATGATCACTTCTCGTGGTCCCAAACCGGATGTTCATCTTGGAAGAGCCGTCTTCGCAAAAACGTGTACTCAATGTCATAAAATGTTTGGACAGGGTGGGAAAATTGGGCCGGAGCTCACCGGTTCCAACCGCAGGGATCTGGATTATGTTCTATCCAACGTGATTGATCCGAGCGCAGTGATGGCTAAAGATTATCAACCTTCTGCAATTGCTACAGAAGATGGAAGAATTATTACTGGTATTTTGAAATCTCAAAATCAGAATTCCGTGACAATCCAAACAGCAGAAGAAATCATCACATTACCTCGATCTGAAATTGATGAAATTCAAATTAGTAAAAAATCAATGATGCCCGATAACCTCTGGCAAAAGTTGTCACCAAAAGAGGTACGCAGCTTGATTGCTTACCTGGGTAGCAGTCATCAGGTTTCACTTCTGGCAACAAATGAAAATGTGAAATCATTTTTCAACCAGAAAGATCTGGCAGGATGGTCCGGGAATATGGATCTATGGTCAGTCGAAAATGGTGAAATTGTCGGGAGTTCTTCAGGGATTAAGAAAAATGAATTCCTTGTCAGTGACCTTATGGTGAAAGATTTTGATCTTAGCTTCTCCGTCAAACTCACCCCTAACGCTGGTAACAGTGGAGTACAATTTCGTAGCGAACGGATTGAACATGGATTAGTTCGGGGGTATCAGGCGGATATTGGCAAAGGCTGGTGGGGAAAACTTTATGAAGAACATGGACGTGCGGTTCTCTGGAACAAGCCTGCAGATCAGCATGTGAAAGTGAACAAATGGAATCAGTACCGCATCGTTTGCAATGGGAATCATATTCAGACATACTTGAATGGAAATCTCTGTGTTGATTTAAAAGATCCACAAGGAGCAGAGCAGGGGATTATCGCCTTGCAAATTCACGCAGGACCCGCAATGGAAATTCGTTTTAAAAACCTCGATTTGAAATTGATTAAATAATAGTCAAACAGGATAAAAACATGATCACAAATAGAAAGAGTATCGCACTCTTCGTTAGCCTTTGTTGTTTATTTTTGAACTTTGCATCATCGGCTCATGCTTCCGAGATTGATAAAACCGATGTTTTCGTCAACGGAAAAGAAGGTTATTTCAGCTTTCGTATTCCTTCTTTAATCACCACGCAAAAGGGAACACTGCTTGCCATTTGTGAAGGAAGAAAGAATAGTTCGAATGATCATGGTGACATTGATCTGATTCTCAAGCGAAGCACTGATCATGGCCAAACATGGGGGCCAATTGAATTGATTCATGAAGAAGGAAAAGGGAAAGAGGTTACGATTGGAAATCCCTGCCCGGTGATTGATCAAAAAACGGGAGTTATCTGGATGCCTTTTTGTCGGAACAACAAAGATGTTCTCATCACTTTTTCTAATAATGACGGCCGAACATGGTCTAACCCGATTGATATCACCAGCAGCGTTAAGCCTTCCGACTGGGGGTGGTACGCAACCGGTCCCGGCGTTGGAATTCAATTAACACATGGAAAACATGCAGGGCGATTAGTCATTCCGTGTGATCACCGGGAAAAATTGAATGGAAAATGGACGATGAAATCGCATATTATTTATAGTGATAACCATGGGGTCAACTGGAAACGGGGTGGCTCCGCTGACATCCACACCGACGAATGTCAGGTTGTTGAACTATCCGATGGCAGGCTGCTACTCAACATGCGAAATTATTGGGGACGGACTGGAAAGGTTAAAGAAAAAGGAGGCATGCGGGCAGTTGCATACAGTGAGGATGGTGGCGAATCGTGGTCATCATTAACCTTTGATAAAAAACTGGTTGAGCCAATTTGTCAGGCAAGCTTGATTCGCTTTGACAGTCCATCGCATTCCAAGCCTTTGCTCATTTTTTCGAATCCTGCATCATCCAGTAAGCGGCATACAATGACTGTTCGCGTTAGTAAAGACGAGGGAAAAACCTGGCCTGTTGAGAAAGTTCTGAATGAGGGACCATCAGGATATTCCTGTTTGACAGTTTTGAAAAATTGAACCATTGGTTGCTTGTTTGAAAACGGCCCCAATAACAGCACTGAAAAAATCACGTTTACCCGAATGAATGTTGAAGAGTTGCTGAGTGAGTGAATTTGGTTCTTTGATTACGTGATTTCTGATACAGAAAATCAAAACAAAATTAATTACCGGGCAGTTTGTGCATGTAGGGGAATGGCTTTCAATAAATCTTCGGGCGTTTCGACAGTTTTCGTTGCCATTGCAAGTTCCTTTTCTTCACCATAGCCCCACGAAACAGCTAGCGAAGGGGTATTCACTTCCGTTGCAGCCAGGAAATCAATGTCCCGGTCGCCAATCATAATCACAGGTTGCTTCCCTAAAACCGGATCAGAAATGATATTTTGCAATAGTTCCGTTTTGGATTGGTGTAAATCACAGCCATGAACTTGTGTGAAAAAGTGTTCGATTTTCAGGAATTCCAGAACCTTTTCTGCAATGTCTTTCCGTTTCGAAGTTGCAATACATAAGGTAGAGCCGGCAGAAACCAATTCGGACAGAACTTCAACGATCCCATCATAAAGCTGATTTTCTTTGTAGCCAACTTGTATGTAACCTTCCCGGTAATATTTTATCGCATCTGCAAGGAAGGATTGATCCTGAATTCCTGTCAGTTCTGAAAACGTGTCGTTCAAATGAGGGCCAATGTAACGGAGCAGTTCTTTTGTTGGGCGTGTCTGAAAACCAAGTTCGACTAAAGTATGATTAATCGAGTTCGTGATTCCCTCAGCAGGATCACTGATCGTTCCATCGAGATCAAAAATGACTGTGTACATCGTTTTTAATTATTTTCTCTCATTCACAATATATGCAGATAATATTTCACTTGATGTTACTCGACAGAAAATGAAACCACAAGATACTAATTTGCAAGATAAAGCCTTTGTTGCTGCTTGATTCAGAACACCCGATGGACAGCAGGGGGGAAAGGGGAGTACAATAATGAACGCATAAAAGTAACTCTGCTCAGTCTTAATCCTGATGGAATGACCTGCTAATGAAGTCTTTACGCAAATTTGTTACGAACCAAATATTTATTACAACATTCATCCTGTTATTGGTCCCACAGTTCAGTAATGGTTCTGAAGCGGATCCAACGCCCGCCAAACTGGCTAATAATGTCAGTTTTGTCATTGCTCATCAGGGAGCGATGAAAGAACGTCCTGGAAACACGTTGTCTGCATTCAGCAAAGCGATTGAAATCGGTGCAAATTGTATCGAGATTGATCTCAGGCTTTCCAAAGATGGCCATCTGGTTCTAATTCATGATTCAACAGTTGATCGAACAACCAATGGCAAAGGAAAAGTGAATTCACTGACATTAAAAGAACTGAAATTTCTCGATGCGGGTTCCTTTTTTTCAAAAAAATATCAGGGTGAGAGGATTCCGACTTTTCAGGAAGCATTGGAACTCACAAAAGGCAAAACATTCCTGATGCTTGACCTGAAATTAAATGGGGATGACTACAATCAAAAAGTTGCAGCGGAAGTCCTGAAATATGGAGATCAGAAACAGATGATCCTGGGAGTCAGGAACCTTGATCAGGTTAAACAGTTTCGGAAATTACTGCCCGGT
>JAJRVU010000468.1 GCA_024277145.1 Planctomycetota bacterium | reverse complement strand
TCTTAGTGAATTTCTTCCTGATGTGTGGTTGAAAAGCCACCCTGAATCCCGCCGACTTCAACGTCGCCAATGATGCTGTGGTCGTGAAAAATATTCTATTACACTAAGCCCACCGCCCCGTGTGTATGGTGAGACGGTTACGACCTTCTGCCACTTGTCGGAATAGCAGATTCAGAACAACCAACAACCACCCGGCCGGTTGACGGGGTACAAAACCCGGATCCACCAATGGAAGTGGACGAAAAGCCTGTTCAGAAAGATGAGCCTGACCAGAAAGATGAAAAGTGAGAATACATCCCTGAAATTTTCACATTGAAATTGCAAACTAAGAGAAATTGCAAATTAAGATGCCGGAATTCTTACCACTGGAAAATGCCGGTTCCCCAGGTTAATCCTGCACCAAATCCGCAAAGAAGGACTTTATCGCCCGGCTTGAATCGATTTTCTTTGGCAAGTTCATCCAACACTAACGGAATGGAACCGCCAGAAGTGTTGCCATATTTATCGAGGTTGATACAAACTTTCGATTTGGGAAAATTGAGTGATTCAACCGCTGCGTCAATAATTCGAACATTGGCCTGATGAAAAACAAATGTATCGATATCGTCTATCGAAGTATTGCTGTCTTCCAGAACTTGCTGGATTGATTCTGCAATAGCACGAACAGCCCATTTGAAAACGGACCGGCCATCCATTTCCAGATATTGTTTTCCTTCCTGCGCCATTTCAACGCTTGCAGGCATTCGAGATGCACCACCCGGAATAAGAAGACAGGAGCCTGCAGCACCATCTGCACCGATCTGGTATCTTAAAAATCCCTGATCTGATTTCCCTTGAGCCATCACAACAGCCCCGGCACCATCGCCAAAGAGAGGGTAAGTTCTTTGATCATTCGGATTCACAAATCGGCTATTCAAATCAGATCCAATAACCAATGCTGTTTGGCTCGTTTTATTGGCCAGAAACTGTGAAGCAGTGACCATCGCGTACATGAAGCCAGAGCAGCCTGCACTGACATCAAATGCAGGAGCGTTGATTCCTAATCGGCTTTGTACCAGACAGCCTGTTGAAGGTATAAAGTGATCTGGCGTAAATGTGCCTATGACTATCAAGTCAATTTCATCTTTACTGACTCCGGATTTTGCAATCGCTTTTTCTGCAGCTTCCACACACATGTCACTGCAAGCGATTTCAGGAGGAGCATGCCGACGTTCCAGAATTCCTGTTCGTTTTTCAACCCAACCCGGTTCAAATCCATAGGTGCTTTCCAGATATTCGTTAGTCACAATGTTATCAGGGACATACGAACCGGTTGCCAGTATTTGCATTCCCATTAATGTATGCGTATCAGGTCTGGACACGGGAGAATTACTTGGCTCTGTCTTGATATTATTTTGAAGAGCGGATTTTTTATTCACTTTTGTTTTCACAGATCCATTTCCTTCGACAGTTGATGGACGCTGTTTTTTATTTGTTGGAAAGTGGGGGGAGTTTGAATGCATTTCTTTGCAATCTCGTAGAGAGGCATCGGCCTCTGTAATGAAAAAAAGCTGAGTTTATCCAACCCATCCAGAACTTCCTGTCCTGTGAAATCCCGAATCTATTAATGTAGAGTTAAGATTCCATAGAGATGAACCGCGCAAGTACGGTTGAACGGACATATCTGCTGGAAGTATAACAGTTTGCATAAATATGTATAGTGAAATTCTGATTTGGCATAAAAAGCATCTAATCAAGACAAATAGAGCAAGATATCTCTGTCTTATGATAAGTAATTTCCATCACGGAATTTAACCAAATACCGGGAATATCATTTTGAAGGATATTGCAGCTTTGTTGTATTATTTAAATCGACCACAAAAAAACAGAGCCTTAATTAATTAAAGCTCTGTCCATGAATTTATCTGTTGAAGTGCACCAGACAATTAGCTGAGAACAAATTGAAGCTCTGGTACATCTGCACCGAGGCCAACTGCTTCTCGTAAGTCTGATGCTTTGTTGGTTGCTTCCCATGTAAAGTCAGGATCGTTTCGTCCAAAGTGACCACCTGAAGCGGTCTTTCGGAATATTGGTCGTCTGAGTTGAAGAGTGTCAATAATTCCATTTGGAGTTAACGGGAAGATATCTCGAACAGCATCTGCGATTTTATCTCCTGAAACATCACTTGTTCCATTTGTATCAATGTGAATGCTGACAGGATCAGCCACACCAATGGCATAAGCAAGTTGAACTTCACATTCTGTTGCAATTCCTGCTGCAACGATGTTCTTGGCGATATAACGAGCCATGTAAGCTGCGGAACGGTCAACTTTAGTTGAGTCCTTCCCACTGAATGCTCCACCACCATGTCTTCCCCATCCGCCATAGGTGTCCACAATAATTTTTCGGCCAGTCAGTCCGGTATCCCCATGAGGCCCCCCCACGACAAATCGACCAGTCGGATTGATGTGATAGTTAATGTCACCAGTCAGGAATTTTTCGGGAATGGTTTCAGGAACAATCTTGGAACAGATGTAATCGTGAATTTCTTTTTGATCTACTGATTCAGTATGTTGAGTCGAGACAACAATAGCAGAAATCCCTATAGGCTGACTTCCTTCATATTCAACAGTGACCTGACTTTTGCTATCTGGCCTGAGCCAATCAACTTCACCCTGCTGTCGAGCTTCTGCTAATCGATTCAGAATTCGATGTGATAATGCAATTGGGACAGGCATGAATTCTTCCGTCTGGTTGCAGGCATATCCGAACATCAAGCCCTGATCCCCTGCACCTTCCCGATCAACCCCCTGGGCGATGTCTCTACTTTGGCTATGTAATGCGAGGTAAATGTTACAGGTATCTGCATTGAAACCAATATCATCACTGGTGTAACCGATTTCGCGACAAACCTGACGGGCAACAGCTGCATAATCAACCGAAGCCTGAGTTGTGATTTCCCCAGACAGGACAATAAGATCAGTTGTACAGAGTGTTTCACAAGCAACTCGCGACATCGGATCTTGTTTTAAAAGGGCATCCAGAATGCCATCAGAAACCTGATCGCTGACCTTGTCAGGATGCCCCATGCTTACAGATTCACTGGTGAAGAAATAACTCGACATTTAAAACTCCGTTCAAAACAGCTTGAATTAAAGGATTATTAATGCTTGGAGAATTCCATAATGAAAAAACCCAAACATGTTTTAGTTAATATTGAAACTCTATTATCCTGACTCAGAGCCAAAATGTAAAGATTAAGAGATTAAGCAGATTGTAGAAATTCAAATCCTGCCTCACAACCGTTAAGGCTGTTTTCAAGGTGAATTAACAGGATGATTAAAAAGGAAATTTGTAATAAACTCGTGATTCCAGCATATCTGTACTCGAAAGCATGTTAAATTCAGGGCGATTATGCAACATTTTTCACTTTTTGATATCCATCCGGGAATGGTTCCGGGAGTAATACAAGAATGCTTTCCAC
>JAJRVU010000467.1 GCA_024277145.1 Planctomycetota bacterium | reverse complement strand
GACAGCGCCAAAGGCTGCAGCAGCAGATTAAGACTCAAGGAGCCAACTTAACCATAAAAATTATTCATTCCTGTTTTGGTTGTTTATGTTTTGAAAGATCACAAACAATGTTGCAAGAAGAAGCGGTATTGCACACAGGAGTATTCCTGTAAAAACAAAATAAACTGTTATACGGAATAAAAATTTTGAGTCTAGTAGCCAAGATAAGAGAAATAAAAGTAATCCACCAAACCCACAGACTCCTTCTATTGCTACAAACCAATGAACAGGATGTCTAAACCATTTTTTTATTTTTGAAAATATTAAAATTCGACCCTGTTACAAATTTGCACCAATAAAGATGACAGCACCACCTGCAGTTGTTGTGAGTATTGCATCTGCTGCATATATTCCCGCTTGATTTCGATTTATTCCTTGTCGGATAAATACTCCAGTTTGGAGATCCAGTATTCCACGTGCTGTATACTGTTGCCCAGTTGAATATAGGTATCACCGCCACCAACTTGACCTTTCGCGAGGTCCATTGGATTCAGTGGAACAAAGGCGTAACCCCCGCCATCACCCTGACCGGACGTTTCCAAGAAGCGACCGACCGTTGCATCGTACCAGCGAGAACCTGCCAGGTAGAGGTTTGTGTCGGCATCGAATTCAAAGCCGTTGACGTAGAGCGGGATGGCTGCAAAGCAGAAGAATGATAAGTTGCTCTAACCACTTATCTCACATGCTCTTAAAAAGAGCCGCCGGAGAGATTCGAACTCTCGACCTACGCGTTACGAATGCGTTGCTCTACCAACTGAGCTACAGCGGCTAAATTTGTTCTTCCGTTTATGGTGCTTATTCATACTCAATTCTGTTTAAGTAAAACAGACTGGTAGCGAGAAAAATAAAAAACAATTCAGTCTGTTCCTGACTGAAATCACTTAGTTATTTATATCTTTCTTTGTTCATTTATAAAGGATGAAATCATCGTGTATTGCTGATTCTTTTGAAAATTTCTATCAGGTTGTACCAATCAATTGAATTGTAATTGTCAGAGGATCTAAAGCTTTCGTTGAGACTGAGTTAAGCTAATTGGCTTCAAAAACTTCTTATTTTGGGCCTTTTTTGACGAGATTTGCCACAAATTCAGGTGGAGCTTGAAATATGAATTGGAAATCTCTAGTATGTCGGCTTGAAATCATCGGTCAGGCTTTAGGTATTTGTATGAATTACCTGATCAAAAAAACATCTATTTTGAATTAAATCCTGCTTGATTCTTTAAAATCAGGATTTAAGCTCTTAGTAGAAGAATAAGAGTATTTAACTATTAATTGTGTGCAGTTCCCCTATTAATAAGTAAGTGATTTTCATAAAGCACAGTGAATCACAGGAGATTATAAAGTGACCATTGACAAGACTTTACGTCGAAAAAACAGATTGTCCCGATCCCGTAATGTCCTCAAACGACAAGAGCGAATTGAGCAGCTTCAATTTGAAGATCGCTGGGTTGAGGGACAGAGTCCTCTCGGGCTTCCTAAAGTGAGAGTTATAAAATCAGTGACAGGTAAAAAGAAGAAAAAGAAAACAACTGAGGAAGACGATAAAGAATAAAGAATTGGTTTGGCGACAAATCTGCATAAACATAGGTTTTCGCTTGTTAAATTGCAGGGATGTCAGATCAGTTCTCCTGGGAAGATTGAACATCTGACTCTCCTTATGCAATGGTTTTCAATTCCCGCTAGCTTCTATTCAGGGATTCTTGGATTATTTAGAAGCTGATGCGGGTTTTTTTATGTACACAGGTATTTTTATAACATTTCCAACCTTTTCCTGTATGCAATCATCTGGATTTATCCTTTAATTCCAGATAACCATAGATCACAATTACAGTGATAAAACATTCAAGTCTGATGCGATCTCTATGTAACTGATAATCCTGATATGGACTAATATCAAGAAATTCAATATTGAGTTCTTTTCAAGAATTCATCAGAACAGAGTGCTGATTTCCAATGCATACCATTTCAAAAATAAGAGCCGTTCTAGGATGTGTTCCCCGTGCATTAGCCAGGGCTGAAGCCAGAGCCTTCCTGAAGAAAACTGCTGATTGCAGAGCGACACAAAATGATGTGCTGCAATCTCTGCTGAAGTTGAACAGTGGAACAGATTTCAGTCGTGATCATGAAATAGATGGAATCAAGTCCTATCATTCATTGAAAAATCATGTTCCGGTCACCGAGTACGAATACTACGAAAAATATATTGAGCGAATGAAAGCAGGGAACCATTCAGCGTTATTGGGTTCTGATAACCAATTGCTGATGTTTGCCATGAGCAGCGGAACAACTTCCAGTTCCAAATATGTTCCGATCACAAAACAGTTCCTTGAAGATTACCGATACGGTTGGCAGGTTTGGGGAATTCATACTCTGGATGATAATCAAGGTGTTAATTGCAGAAAAATTGTTCAGTTAAGTAGTGATTATGATCGATTCAGGACAGAAGCAGGAACTCCTTGCGGGAACATCAGTGGTCTGGTTGCAAAGGTTCAAAAACGAATCGTCAAAACCATGTATACAGTTCCCGGCGCTATTTCAAAAATTTCCAACCAGGATGCAAAAAATTATTGCACGCTTAAACTGGCAATGGGAGATGACAATGTTGGCATGGTCATGTCTGCTAACCCGAGCACATTAATTCAGCTTGCTAAAATTGGAGATCGAGAAAAAGAGAACCTGATTCGTGATATTTCTGACGGAACGTTATCTTGTAAACAGGATTTGTCACCGGAAGTTTATTTGCGGTTGAAATCCAAACTCATGAAGCGAAACAGAAAACGCGCAAAGGAGCTTGAACGGATTGCAGAGAAAAATGACACGCTCTATCCGAAAGATTATTGGGATGGTCTTCAGGTGGCTGCTGTCTGGTCGGGTGGAAGTGCAGGAGCGTATATCAGTTCATTAAAAGATTATTACGGAGATGTCGCCATCAGGGATCATGGTCTTTCTGCAAGTGAAGGACGAATGACGATTCCTATATATCCTGAGCAGTCTACTGGAATTCTTGATATCAAATCCCATTTCTATGAATTCATTCCGGAAGAAGAATATGAAAAAGAGAACCCGGAAACACTATTGGCACATGAGCTTTCTGAAGGTCAGAATTATTATATTCTGCTGACAACGAGTTCTGGATTTTTTCGATATGATATCTGTGATGTCGTGAAGTGTACCGGATTCTATGGCACAACCCCAATGCTTGAATTCCTTCATAAGGGAGCGAATATTTCTAACCTGACCGGAGAGAAAATTTCGGAATCGCAAGTTGTTCTTGCTGTCAAAGAATGTACGGAACGGATGCGATTAAAACTGAGGCATTATTCTGTTTCTCCTGAATGGGGAGATCCACCCCGGTACCAGATTCTTGTTGAAGAAGATGAAATCTATTCATCAGAAATGGGAATTGCGCTCGCTGATAATATTGATAAGCATTTACAGGAAATTAATTGTGAGTATCTTGAAAAGCGAAGGTCAGGCAGGCTTGATCCTTTAAATCTTTCTCATGTTCCCTTTGGGACATGGGATGCATTGGCTTGTTCTCGTCAAAGTGGTCTTGGTGGATGTCAGGAACAGTATAAACATCCCTGCCTTGTTCCTGATGTGAACTTTGCGAAAAATCTAATGACCTCTAGCCAGTCTAATATTTCTGCTATTGGTATGCAGAAGCTCAACCGTGATCTGGCCAATACAAAAACGAAAAACGCTGGTTAATCACCTTTACGGTATCATTCTTCAGATTGATTTTCCGCATATGGATTATCCTGCTGGAATACCTCCATGTCTTTCCGCGTTTTGTCATCATCAGTTTTTGACCCTGATTTCCTCAATAAAAACATGGAAATAATGACTAGAAGGCCACCAATTCCCAT
>JAJRVU010000466.1 GCA_024277145.1 Planctomycetota bacterium | reverse complement strand
TCAAAGTTTTTCGTTTTTTCTGACATCATTCGATCTAAAGTTTCAGCAGCTTCGTAACCGATCCGTTCCGGGTTCACATCAATGCTGGATAATGGAGGGAATGAAAGGTTGCAAAGGTATTCGTCGTTATCCACACTCAAAACAGCCACTTCATCGGGAACATAAATTTCTGCCTGTTGACATGCTTCAAGCACTTGCTGACCACGATCATCATGAGGTGTCATAATTGCCACCGGCTTGGGAAGCTGCTTCACCCATTCTGTAATCTGTTTCTGTTCTTCTTCCCAGTTGACCGTTTTACGACCATTCTTTTTGTATTCAAAGCTGTAACAGGTTTTCCCTGAATCAATCACCATTTTATGAAACAGGGCGCATCTCTCGTCATCGTAACGATGAATACCCGGCGGCTCACCACAAATTCCAAAATGATGAAAGCCCCGTTCTGCAAGATGTTCATAAGCAACCTCTGCAATTTTTTCATTGTCTGCACCGAATGGAGGCAATCCAAGGTCAGTGATTGATCCGCGCAAATCAATCACAGGCAACTTCGTTTTCAAAATAGCATCTGCCATCTGCTGATTACTGATGCGGGCAAGAATTCCGTCACCGTTCCAGGTCTCCAACCATTGGGAAGGATGTTCGCCCAATCCCTTCGGCTTGAAATAAATCGACCACGGACCATGCTCACGATTATATTGCGTGACACCCCGCAACAAACCACGCCCATACTCGCGGGAAGTTTCAATCATCAATGCAACATGGAAGGGGCCAGACAAGCTTTTATTCTTTCTTTATTGATCAAGACAATATTACATAACATATTATTTTATAGGATGTTACAGATAATCAGAATCAAATAGAAAACGGCAATAGTGACGAATAATTGGTATAATAGTACACATTATTGGCTTGACTTGCCATGCTTTTCGTATCAAAAATGAATATTGTTTCAAATTGTGCCCACCTGCAATTTAATAGCAGGCTCAATCTTCAAGAGCAGATATAAATCGATTGAAATGCAAACTTATTAATCCAATCCCGAACCCGTAAATTTCCTGACACCTTATTGATAGAAACCCCGCCTCCCATGTTTCAAAAACGGAAACAATTGCTCCCTGTTCTATTGTTGAATTTTATATTTGTTGTTTCTCTTTCGATTTCTGCGGAAGAGAAAAAAACAGAGAAAGGGATTGATCATCCCGCTTCGAAATCGCCTGAACTCGCGCAGAAGCAATTCAAGGTTCCAGCAGATTTAAAGATTGAACTTTCCGTGGCCGAGCCGGAAGTTTCTCAACCGTTATCGATCAGCTTTGATGATCGTGGTCGAATGTGGGTGCTGCAATATCTTCAGTATCCTATTCCGAATGGCTTGAAGCCTGTTAAAGTTGATCAATATCTCAGAACAAAATACGATAAAGTTCCAGAGCCTCCTCCACATGGAGCAACAGGCGAAGACCGCATTTCCATTTATGAAGATAAAAAAGGAAATGGGAAAATGAAGCTGGTCAAACATTTTCTTTCCAACTTGAATCTCGGTTCCGGAATGGCATTGGGAGATCACGGCGTTTACGTTCTTCAATCACCTTACCTTTTGTTCTATCCAGATAAAAATCAAGACGACGTTCCTGATTCTGACCCCGAAGTTCTTCTCAAAGGTTTCGGCATGGAAGACTCTCATGCTTATGCAAACTCTCTGACATGGGGACCAGATGGCTGGCTTTACGGGGATCAGGGAAGTACGTCGACAGCTAACATTCGTGGTATAGGATTTCAGCAGGGAGTCTGGCGATATCATCCACCGACAAAACGATTTGAACTTTTTTCGGAAGGGGGCGGGAATTCCTGGGGAATTGATTTCGACCGAATGGGAAACATTTTTGCTGCAGGGAATACGGTTGAGCCGATGGTTCACCATATGCAAGGAGCCTACTACGTCAAAGGATTCGGCAAGCATGGACCGTTGCATAACCCTTATTCTTATGCCTGTGAAGCATCATGGTTATGTGGGTGACAGCCTGACCGGTGGCTTTGTGATTTATCAGGGCGGGGCATTTCCTGAAAGATTCAACAACAATTGCATTGCGCCGAATACTCGTCACAGCGCCAGCCGATGGAGCACCATTGAAAAACGTGGAAGCACTTTCGCATCCCGTGCAGCAGGAGATTTCATTACAACAAGTGATATCTGGTTTCGGCCGATTGAATCCACCATTGGCCCTGATGGCGCCCTCTATGTTGCAGACTGGTACGATTACAATATTTCTCATTCGTCACCAACCAACCGACATCATTGGTACAAACCGAGTCGATTTGACGGACGAATCTGGCGAGTCTCTTCAAAAAAAGAAACTGAGTTAACCAAACCTTTTATTTCAAATTCGTTTAATCTTGAAAAACGGTCATCAAAAGAATTAATCCAATTGATGATCACCAGTAAAAACGCATGGTGGTCTCGCCAAGCACATCGAATTTTAAAAGAACGGAAAGATTCCACCGTTTACCCGGATCTCATAAAGCTGGCAAATAACATTAAGCAACAGGAAATTGCTTTAAAAGGATTGTGGGCACTTTATGCCAGTGGCGGGCTGACAGAATCAATTTCTCTAGAATTATTAAACAGTCCGCATGAATATGTACGGTCATGGGTGATTCGTCTTCATGGTGACGAAAACCGTATCCCGGATTCCCTGTTCCCCAAACTGGTTGAACTTGCACAAAATGACAAGAGCGTCATTGTTCGCTCACAATTAGCCTGCACTGCAAAACGATTGGATGGTTCGCAATGCCTTCAACTGGTTGAGCAGCTTTGGAAACATGACGAAGATGAAAAAGATCCTTTCATGCCTTTGTTGATCTGGTGGGCGATTGAAGACAAAAC
>JAJRVU010000465.1 GCA_024277145.1 Planctomycetota bacterium | reverse complement strand
GACCACCATCATCAATCAGAATCCTGCCACCCGCACCAGATGTTCCCGAGGTTAAGGAAAGCCTGAATGGTGTGATGGATGAACCGTCATTCAAAACCGAAGCAGAAACAAATCCTACTGCATCATTTATATTTTTAACAATATCATCCAGTGAATCAGTTGAAGCAACGTCAATAATCGCTGCGAATCGGCTGTTAATTTCCGATTTCCCACTGGTTCCGGTTGTCCCCGTCCCGAGTATTCTTAAATCTGCAGCAGTTGTGCTTCCCTGATCTTCTATTTTTAACTGGGCTGCCCCGCCAGCTTCATCAATAACAATAAACCCGTCGCCCGTTTCATTCAACTGGGCTGTCACTGAGATTCCTGTTGCTGCATTGATACGCTGAATAACATCGCCGACATTTTTAACCGCACCCGAAATATCAACAACTGCTTCATTCCCTTGTGAATCGGTTATTTTAATTGATCCTACTTCAATGCCTGAACCATCCGGTGCATAATCGCTTAAACTGGTTGCGGAGTTCACATGCCTGAGATCAAGGTCATTAGATTCTACCGATGTCGTTGCAGAGTCTATTGTAATTCCCAATTGAGCAGCTAATGTGCTTCCCCCGACATCAGCAATAACCAGATTGCTGGCAGATGCCCCGGAGCTATCTGTAATAACAATTCCATTTCCGTTTGCATTAATGGTAGCTGTCAGTGCAAGTTTGTTGGAGCTTCCATCTTCTGCACCATTAATTGCCTGGACGACTTCATCAAGCGATTCCGCATTTGTTAAATCAAGGGTGGCTGTAAATCCCTGACGATCAGTCACAGAAATCTGCCCCAGTTGGTCAATTCCCTGTCCACCACGAAGGTTTCGGATCAGGACTGAATTCAACCCAGCAATCAAACGGTTCCCGGTAAGCGTTGTTCCAGCAGCGGTTGCATCCAGACCAAGTTGCCTGACAGCATTGGAGTCATTAATGTCTTCAACTTGAAGTGCGCTACTTCCCCCGCCACCTGTATTATCAACCAGCTTGAGGGCTCCGTTTTCAATAGTTGCAGTCACTTTTCCTGCATTGTCTTCATTGTCATTGATTTTGGCAATGATATCATTAATCGTGGCTGAACCATCCAGGTTCACTTCAATGGTGGAATCATCTGTTAAAGTGATTTTAATATCAGGGGCACCATTCAGAAGTCGGATCTCATTTCCATCATTGATCTGGCCTAATGTGAAATCCCCGGTGATTGTGTAAACAGAATCACCCGTCAAAGTCGAACTGGAAACGGATTGCTCAATCCCAAGATCTTCTGCAGTGAACCCACCATTCAGATCAATGACTGTCAAGTTAGTGGAGGTACTTCCGCTGGTATCTGTTAAAACCAGACCATCATCATCAGTACTTGCTGTAACAGAAATACTCGAATTGTTGTTAATGGTATCAAGAACATCATCAATTGTTTGCGTTGCTGATAAATCAATCGTAGCAGATGCACCTGACCGGTCAGTAATATTAATTTTACCCCGACGAACTCCGTTACCTGCATTGAGGGCATCAAGCGTGGTTGGCTCATCAAGGAATCCACCTTTTTGAATCACGAGTTGCCCGGTTCCAACAGTTGTTGTGTCAGAGTTCGCATAACCTCTGGAAAGTGAGGAAAAAGTGGAAGCTGTTCTGAGTGTACGAAACTGATAAGTACCCTGTGTAGCGGTTTTATCTGCCGTTATAGTCAACTGGTCACTGTCAGTATTATCAATATTCAGTGCGTTGAAAGTCGCTTCTTTTGCTAAATCCTGAATGGATGTTGATAGTGTCAGAAGAGATGCTTCAAGAGTTTTAAGACCGGTTTGAGTGGTTGTCAGGTCAGTAATACGGTTCTGAAGCCGAATGATAGGCGTGCTTTGAAGCGTAATCAGGCTGTTGATGATACTGCCTGAATCAATACCACTTGCAAGACCTACTGTTGATCTAATTGCTCCCATGAGAATACCTCAGCAGACAATTATATTCTGCAATTACTTTCTGTTATTGATTGAAAAATCAATCATCCTTGAAGGTTGCTCTCCATCATAGGCCCAATTTGCGGATCAAAATGACTGTTGTTATTTAGCAGGTGGTTATTCAAGTTGCATCAATTGAACTCCAGATAAATACGGAATTCAATTTGTATAATGATCCATTCTCAATTTATCGGTTACCCTGAATACCGGCTTGAGAAACTGTCGCTCCATCTGTTTGTTTTAGTTAAGAAATTATTTTTGACCTGCTTGAGTGGAATAACCAGAATTATTAGAATAGGGAGTTCAGCCAAACAGGCTGATTATTAATGATTATGCGGATTATCCTGTTCTTCGGTAATGATGAACTTGCGATCTCCTACCATAAAATATGGCGGAGGGAATGGAGGAAACGTTCTGGCTAATACCTGATTCTGTAATTCTGCAGGCACAGTCAGTTCTCGCGAGAAATCTTTCCGAAAATAAAGTGAAGCATCTGCCTGATTTTGTGGTTCTGCAAGCGAAAGAGCTTCACCAGTTACCAGCTTTGAATAACATTCCATAAACAATTCCAACCCTGCTTTTGTCATTTTTTCATAAACTCTTTTCCCGCAATCTGCAGAATCAATGGGAAATGATTTTTGTGCCAATATCGGACCAGAATCAATTCCAGAATCAATCTGGTGCAAAGTAACTTTATATTCCCGGTCACCATTTTCAATAGCCCGAATGTTCGGATAGGCCCCCCGATAACGCAATGTATCTCCCAGGTGAAGATTCCAGCAGCCTGATTTTGGAAGCGAATAAATCTTTTCTTTGAGAATGGTATCGTAAAATGCAACAACTATCAGTTCCGGTGAAAAAGCAGGAATCTCTTCCAACGAAATTTCTTCAACATCCAGACTTCTCGGAGTTTGGTACCATTCCCCGGGTTTTTCATAATCATTTACAACTATTTTTAAATCAATCTCCTGTTCCATAAGAAATTGACAGATCTGGAACCCGATCAATTTCCCACACAGGCAGGCAACTTTGAGTTTTTTATCGGCCATGGATCAGTTTTTCAAAAATCTGTTGATATTCATTCACAACATCCTGATTCTGAAAAAGAACAGGAGAGGCAGATTCAATTTTACGTTCTAATTCAATTCGATATTCTTTGTCAGACCCCACTTGAACAGCCTGATTCACATATTCATCCACTGTTGATGAAATGAAAGATGGTAAATTCATTTTATGATAAAAGGCAGCGGTGTATCTTCCTCTATGAAATTCTCCCGGCAACGTAACAATCACTTTATTCAATG
>JAJRVU010000464.1 GCA_024277145.1 Planctomycetota bacterium | reverse complement strand
TCTTAGTGAATTTCTTCCTGATGTGTGGTTGAAAAGCCACCCTGAATCCCGCCGACTTCAACGTCGCCAATGATGCTGTGGTCGTGAAAAATATTCTATTACACTAAGCCCACCGCCCCGTGTGTATGGTGAGACGGTTACTATTTATCGAGGATAAGAATGACATCCGATGTTTCCTGACTGGCTTCTGCTTTAGTAGAATCAGGGCTCTCATTGATGTTCGTCAAACTGATCAATGCAGAAGGAAACAATCCAAGCCCGACGGTTAACATCGCTGTAAACATCGTTGAGGATAACGCAAACTGGCCTGAAAGTTTTTGTGATTTTTTAACGGGCGTTTGAAAAAACATGGATCCTAATATCTGGAAGTAAACCATCGCAATCATTAAAGAGCTTAAACAATAAATTAAAGCCAGGACAAAAAAGACGGGATTAAAAAACGGAAGAGAATCCCCTGTTCCCAATGCGGAAACCGACAAAGAATTAATCGCAATAAATATTCGTCCCCAGAATCCTGCGGTGATCGGAAATCCTGCCAAGCCAATGAGTAAAACAGCAAGGCATATCGAAGCAGGGGGATGAATATGGTAGAGGCCTCGAAAATCATCCATGTATCGAATCTGGTATCCTTCTTTTTCCAGCGCTACAAGAATTCCAAGAACCCCTGCATTCATCAGGAGAAAAACAAAAAGATAATAAACCGTCGAATGAATTCCGTTCGGCGTAGAAGCCAGGAATAAATTCCCCGAATATCCTTCCGTAGCAGTTCCAATGCCCGACGCAATTCCCAGAATTAAAAACCCAGCATGAACTGCAGTCATATAAGAAAAAGCTTTCGCCCATTCCAGTTCCCTGACCGCCAGGATCGCAGGAATGAACATGGTTACCCCCGAAATCATCAACAAGAGCAATTGATTTTTTTCAGGCAAATGAACAAAACTGATTTCGTTTAAATGTACCAGAACAATCATCCCTGCACTGAACTGGACCATAATCCAGACTCCCATATTCCCGAATGAAGTTTTACTTCGTAAAATAATGGTTCCTGACTGAAAAGGAATTAATCCCATTTTCATGCCAATGCTCGCAACCATAAAAAGAATTGATCCCATTAATAGATATTCAGGATGAACCCCCCAGACTTTCTCACCTTCCGAGCCCAGTAGCAGGGAAATACCTTCTTGCAGTTGAGAAAAATCAAAACTTTTTCCAATGCCCCATAACAAAACAGTTCCCCAGAAAAAAAGAACCATCGATACAACATGATTCATCCAGTAACTTTTTACTGTTGATTTTTTGTTATCAATTGTTTCACAAAAAGTAACCAGCAATCCTACACCCAGAGAAGTCATTTCCAACAGGATAAAGAGTAAAAGAATATTTTGCACAAGGGACATCATCAGCAAGCTTCCCAGACAAAAAAGAATGACTGCAAAGTAGACGGAAGGATGCTTCAGTTTTTTTGAAAAATCAATTCCAATCGATAAATGAAGGAAACCCAGAACGAGAAGCGAGATATGAACTGCTTTTGATAAAGAAGAAGTTTGAAACAGCGAACTGGAAAAACCAACCTTGTGACTTTCAACTTCATTTATATTTTCAAACAGGATTCCCGAAAACTCGCTTTGAAAATAAAAAGCTCCTGCAACCAAAATGACTAATACAGAAATTATCCCGGAATAGGATTTTTGGAAAACCGCTTCGTTATCGTGATCTTCGAATGCCTGTAAATAAACAGACCGAGGTTTAAAAAGAATTTTCGGGCAGGAAATCAATAGCATTACAAATCCAGAAATCATCAGGATCAAAGCCGCTGACAAATCCATCAACAAGGAATTCATAGCTGGCTCCCTTCTGATCGCCGTACTAGTTCCCACACAGGACTGTCAGCAGAAGGATTTCGAAATTCTTTCATCATGGTAGAATGGATTTCGCTTTTGGTTTTTAAAGTATTGTTTGTTGAGTCAATCGTTTTTAAAATGGTGCCCGGAAAGATTCCAAAGGTGACAAGGGCAATAATCAACAAGAATAAAAAGTAGAATTCAAATCGAATTATTTTTTTAAATTCTGAATGAAGTCCCTGTTCTGAATTTTTTCTGTCCAATATATCAGGCTGGTTTAATCCTTGATCGTTTTTCAATAAGGAAGGCCCTTCGATAAATACAGGCTCCCTGAATTCTCCAAAAAGAACTCTTTGAAGCATCCAGAAAACCGCCCATCCTTGCAAAACAAAAACGAATAACACAACAAGAGAATAAAGAAATGATGCCTGTGAAATTCCGACGAGCAAGGTGAAATTTCCTGCAAAACCGAACAGACCAGGAACCCCGACTAAGGAAAATAATGTTATTCCAAACAGGAACGACCACCTGGAATATTTTTGACTCAATCCGCTGAAAGCTTCCATTTCTCGCGTTTTAAAACGGTTCTCCAAAAGGGATACTAAGTAAAAATAAAGTGAAAAGGCCACGCCATGACCAATCATCATGAGGATCGCCCCATAACGGGCGACATCATTGAAGGTGAAAATCCCAACTGCAATTATCTGAATCTGGCACAGGCAAAGATACGTTCCCATTTTTCTTAAATCATCCTGCGCAAGTGTAAGCAAGGCTGTGTAAACGGATGCAATTAAAAATAATGTGATGAATAAAAAGCGTAAAGATACAAGAAGCTCCGGGAACAAAGGAAAAACAATTTCCAGAAGCCCCAGCAATCCAATTTTTAAACTGATTACAGAAAGCAAAATCGCAACAGAGGCTGGGGTTTCAGAATTCACCGTGTTAAACCATGTATGAAAAGGAAACAGGCCAGCTGTGATGAAGAAACCAATCAGAAGGGAATAAAAAATCCACGGAGAAAATTGCTGCCAATACTCTGCAACTTCCAGATTACTGGAAATTAAATCAGGAATCTCCTGCACAATCACAGGCAGGGATAATTCCAGGGTGGAATTTTCCGGCACATTCAAGAAAGCAATTCCAGAATGAGCAATCGTTGCCAGGATCAATCCAAAGGAAATCAGCAATGCTCCTGCAGTCTGGAACTGAAGATATTTCCTGTTCACCCTTCGTTTTTCCTTACCACCCCATAGCCCGATTAATAAATAGAAAACCAGAATCAGAAGCTGAAATGAAATCAGGTACAGAATCATATTCATGGATGTCAGGTTGAGGAAAAGAAGCGATTCTGCAACCAGTAAGAGCGAATAAAAGGAGACGCCGATTTGTTTTTCATGCTTGCCTTCCGAATGAACTGAATCAGAAAAAACGACCGGAATCATAATGAGAGAAGTCAGGCAGACAAAGCAAAGACGAATTCCATCCATCCCTAATCTTGAACTCAATCCATATATTCGATGTTGCCTTGTTTGAATCTGATCGTGCTTACCATTTGTTTCTGATAAATTTTTATCGAATCCGATCCCCGAAAGATTTCCCGGCCAACCAATGACAGACTCAAACTGAAATTGCGGAATCTTGTCCTGATTTTCTTCCGATGGAAACTGAAAGTAGGAAACAGCAACAACTGAAAAAAAACAGGAAAGGGTAACATTCATCATCACAGTCATTCGCATTGCTGACCTCCCCCAACGGGAGACGAACAGAACAATGCAGGCACCAATTAATGGGACCACGCAAATGATCAAAGTCAGATGTTGAATTAATGTATTCCACATTTTTCGAAATTTATCTTAATATTAATAATACGATTAATTAGAACGGTTTATATGTATTGTCTAATAAATCAAAAAACATAACGTCACAAACATCACTGCAATCGCAGATAGAACTGCAACAATTGGAAAAGGCATCTCTGATGATTCCAGAGGTTCATAAAACCACACAACTCTTTTCATTATTTTAGAAGGAAGCGTGATCAATATTCCGTCGATAATCAGCCAATCGAAAAATCGGCTTAACTGGCCAATCCCCCGAATGGGAAGAAGAAAACCGAGGAAAATAATATCTTCAATATAAAATCGATTTCTGCAAATTCGCTGAAAAACTCCATCTTTAATGGCGACGGTTTTCTTTTCTTTCCTGCTGAAGAATGCCCAGGCAGAAACAGCTCCTGCAACGGAAACGAGTTGAATCAAACCAGCCTGAAATGGGATTCCCATTTTGAATTGAGACTCACCCAGTAAAAATAATCCAGAAGCGGTGGAAGAAGCCCAATACCCAGCAAGCCAAACACTCAAAGATAATAAAAGGTAACTTCCGAAACAGAAAACTCCCGGACGATTAGAATACCCGCTTCCAGTGGATGATTCTGTGGAACGAAGCAAGCTTAATAAAAACCGAAAAGAAGAAAGTGAAATTAAAAAGCAACCGGCCAGCAATAGAACGTAATGAATGCTCATCAATTTCTGAGGAGGTAAACCGAACAAGCTCCACTCCCCCCAATAAGCCTGCGGCTTTGTGTTGAACAGGGCTCCACTCAATGGCTCTATAATGATGGACAAGGTTGATATTCCCGTGAAGAGATACACAATCGAAATCAGTAACGCGATCTTTCCTGCCTGGAATTCTCCCACAGGGTGCTTTGCAATTATTGAACCCCCTTTTTCTTCAGTTGATCTTCTAATTAATTCAGAAATCAGAATGACAAGAGAAATCACAGGCAAAGCGGAAAGCAGAAAAAATGCCGTTTGTCCCCAAGACTGAACGCCTTTTAAATTCATGCTGGAAAAAATAATCCCCCAGACCGCTGCGATCAAATACCCCAGCGAAAGAAAAGAAGATTTCTGAAAAAGAGAAATCAGCCCCACTAAAATGACCGTAAGACTCCCCATCACCGATATCAGAAAACAGGCTTCGGGTGACTCTGTTATTAACGGATAGAGTCGAAACAATAAGTAAAACGAAATGGGCACCAGCGTAACAGTTTGTATTAAAGTGGTGACAAAAGAGGTTTGTCGGGAAACATGTTCGGACCATCCAAAAAATGGAAACTGTCCCGTTCGACCCGCAACAGAAACCATCAGCAAAAACGAAATCAGGAATAACACGGAAGGGGCATCTAAGCGAAGCGATTCAATCTTATCAACCTGGCTCAGGATTTCAGAAATTCGAGTTGTTTCAAAATGAACATGAATAAAGATGAAAGTCGACAGGAGCAATAAATTGAAAAAATGAATATTCAGAAACAATCGCCGATTAAAAAGAGCATTTTTCGAACTGTTCCGTGAAAAATTTCCCGCCAGAAAAATCATCAGGGTAACCATTTCAAGAAAAATAAAACTCAGGTACAGATTGTCCTAAATTAAAAACAGGTTGGAAAACCCAACCGCCCAGGCAGAATAAAATAGAACCTGATCCCCTTTGCTTGAATCGTCAGGTGGATTGTGCTGAAAAAGGAGAAGAAGCGTGAACAACAGATTGGAAGTAATCAGAAAAAACGTTCCCAATATTGTAACTTGAAATTCTATCGAAAGTTCAAAAGATCTTTTTCCCTGAAAAGCAATCCAATCATACCAGGTCGTCGAAAAGCCGGAAAGATCGGGGTTCCTGATCATTAATACCAGCAGGGCTATCGATGCCAATGATGCAAAGCAGGATGCAAATAAAGTCTGCTTTTTTTGCCAGCGTGGATTAATGAAGAAGCTGATGCTATTAAACACGGGCGTCAGTATGACCGACAAAATTAAAGTTGTCAGAAAAGTGCTTTGCATCAAACTTCCGTGTTTATTCGTAAATGTGATTTATAAATTACAGGGGCTATAAGCCTGCTTCAATGTGACCAAATCATATTGTGAATCATTCACGCATCACAATCCCGTATCTCTCATTTCCTGAATTATAGCAAAAACATAAACCTGAAGAAGAATATCCGATCCTCGTCGATACTCTTTGATCCCTTACCTGATATACTGGATGAAACGTGAAACCTGAATGGCAATGCCTTCATAACCCTTGAGAAATGACAAATCCTTTTTTCAGAAATCGACTTCCCGGAAATTTATCATGACAAGCGAAACAGAACCAGAAACCATTTGTCTGGATCAATTTCTCAAATTGGCGGGCGTATGCGGTACGGGTGGTCAGGCAAAAGTCCGGATTCAGGCGGGCGAAGTCCTTGTGAATGGTCGGGTGGAAACCAGACGGAGAAGAAAACTCGTTCCGGGTGATACCGTCATTTGTGACAATGAGCAAATTGTGGTGGAATCTGACACGGAATCATAGCAGTTTTTCGGCTTCTTAAATACCTATAACCTGTTGTTATCATTGAAGATGCAGTTTTCAAGGACACCGTTCTTATCTCTGCGATACTGAATAACAGTTGTTCCCCCAAACTGAACCTGCTTTGCCTTAACAGGGGAAATCGAGGGATTTGATGAATTTGCATAAATTCAGTCTCATCATAAGTCGGAATTCCCTGTATGATGACAAGTTCTGGATCTGCAGGGGCTTGATATGACGTGATCATTCCTGAAAGTCCTTCTTACAAAAACAGCTTTCCAAAATCATTAGAAAAGTAAATTTCCGGGTATTCCATGCCTTTGAAGACAGATTCCATTGAAGAACCAGGCATCAATCTGACACCCATGATTGATATCGTGTTTCTGTTACTCATCTTTTTTATGGTGGGAACACGGTTCACGGAAATGGAAAGAGAATTCAAAATTCAGCTTCCTTCCGTCTCTGAAGCACAGCCGCTCACCAGCCTGCCTGATGAAATTACGATTAATGTCAGTTCAGATGGTGAGTTACAGGTTGATGGTGTGGAGATGACTTTGCAGGAATTAGAAAACCGACTTCAAACAGCCAAAAAAATTATTCGGATCAATCAGTCATTGTACGTGGTGATGCCAACGGAGCTTATCAAAATGTGATGGATGTCCTCGCTGCCTGCAATCGTTCAGGAATTCAGGCTGTCTCATTAGCCAACCGCCTGTCAACTAAGGATCAGTGATGAAACAAACAATCATTGATCTGCTGGATTTCGTTTTTCAGCGAACTGAGATTAATGGTGAGCAGGCTCTCTGGGGAATCCTTCTCCTGACATTGATCTTTGCGTCTGTCCATCTTCTGACCATGCTGGGAACCCGTTGGGGAGATCGCCGAGCCACCGGAAAAGCACTTTTCTTTTCCATCATAATTCACCTTTTCTGTTGTATCGGCCTGATTTCCATTGATCCCCCCGTTCCCACCGAGCCTCCTGCCAAGCAGGAATATGCCACCATCAAAATCAAACAGATTATCATCGAAGGTGAAGTCAAAATTGATTCAGAAAAAACGGGTGACACTCCTGTCTGGGAAAAATCGATTGAGCCTACAAAATCGAAAATTTCCCGAACAGAACTTCCCAAACCGGAAATGTCTGAAATCAAGCTTCCTCAACGTAAAAAAGAAAAAACAATCATTGAGCCGACAGAGCTTGCAGAGATTAAAGATGTTTTAAAACAGACAGAAGAAACGATTAAACCATTACAAAAGAAACCGCAAAAACTGCTCGCTAAAACTGATCACGTGATTCCTATCGACATTCCGGAAAAGAAAAAAGTCCGTCCTGAAAAAATTGTTCCTTCCCTTTCACGAACCAGGACAAACTCAGTCAACACAGGTCAGTCAGAAACAAAGATGAAGCGAAGTTCGCAACTAGGAGCGATTGACCGAATCAAAGAAGATTTTGATCCTGCAAGAGAATTGGCTGCATCCAATGTCGCTGAAGATCCTACTTCATTATTAAAAAGAGGCCCTGCAAGAAAAGTCATTCGTAAAAGGGAAGGGTCCATTCCGTCACCGAGCAATTCTCCCGCTGCGGGTGTTTCGACCGGGAAAAAGAATGAACGCTCAAAGAAAGGGTCACCTGTTACCCCCAAACTGGAAAGAAAACTCCCTAAATCCAACGAACGGAATCTCGCAAAAACAAATGAAGCCCCTTCCAGAAAGAAAAATAAAAACCGAACACAAGCACCCATTACAGAAGATTCTCCTGAAGATGAAATTGCTCTGAACACTATCACCCCGGAACCGGATGATTCAGACTTACTGGAAACCCCTTCACTGGAACGGGCAAATTCTCGAACAATCCGCAAAAAAAAATCGGCAGCCGTTCCTGAATCGTACCAGTTAAGAAACCTGACCAACCGAAAAAATATGGCGAGAAAATTCGGAGGGACCGAAGAATCTGAAGAATCGGTCGAACGAAGTTTGAAATGGCTCTCTGCACAACAAAACCCGGAAGGATACTGGGACGCTGATCGGTATGGATCTGGTTCCGTTCGGTTTGATGAACAAGGTTTTGACCGCCGAAATGCAGGAATCAATGCAGATACCGGAATCACAGCACTCATTATTCTGGCTTACCTCGGGGCAGGGTACACGCATGAAGAAGGACAGTACACAAAACAGATTGAATCTGCTTTACGTTGGCTGGTCAGGCAGCAAAAATTTAATGGTTACCTCGGTGGAAATTCCACGCATTATGCAAAAATGTATTGTCATGGGATGGCCACGTTCGCCATTGCAGAAGCGTATGCCATGCAATCCGGCAGAAAAAAAACAGACTTCCTCAGGAAGCCGGTTATTAATGCTGTTCAATATATCATCGGTCAGCAAAATTCCTCTGATGGAGGTTGGAGATATCTCAAACGACAAAAAAGTGATATGAGCATGTTCGGCTGGCAATTGATGGCCTTGAAAAGTGCACAAAATGCAGGAATTCCGTACCCTGCTTCCGTAAAAGAAAAGATGATCGGCTTCTTGAAAAGGAGAAGCCTCGGGAAAAGTAAGGGACTGTCGAGTTATAGGGAACTTGACCCACGACCCACTTCTTCCATGACAGCAGAAGCACTTTTCTGTAAACAGATTCTTGGAATCCGTCGCAATAATGCAGCTTCCATCGAAGCGGTCGAACACCTTTTAAAAAATCTTCCCAAACGTTCCAACACGGATCTCTACTACTGGTACTATGGAACTCTTAGTATGTATCAATTCAGGGGAAGGCCGTGGGAACGCTGGAATATTGCTCTTCGCGATATGCTGATCTCCCGACAAAATGTAAAAGGAAACCTGGCAGGGAGCTGGGACCCGGAAGGAAAATGGGGGAAATATGGCGGGAGACTTTATTCCACTGCAATGAGTACATTATGCCTGGAAGTTTACTATCGATTCCTGCCAATTTATCGTATCGATTAGCACCAATGATTATTAACTAATCCTGCATCGTTATTTAATTTTTTTATCTTGAACGAAATCAGAGAGAGAAACTCACGGATGACAGATTCACAAAAAACGGGAACCGATAAAAACAGCACAGATAAAACGTACGACAAATTAATCGCCAAAGTGAAAGAGGCTTCCCTGCTGGCATCCTGCAGTAATGTATTAGGATGGGAAGAACATACTTACATGCCGACCAATGGAAGTGAACATCGTGCTAATCAGCTTGGTTTACTTGCAGGGCTTTGTCATGAAAAAGCAACGGATCCTGAATTGGGAAACCTTCTTTCAGAACTGGAAAATTCTGGCGAACTGAACGAACCAGATTCACCAAAGGCCGTCAACGTTCGAGAAATTCGACATGAATATGATCAAGGGACAAAGCTGTCTCGAAAACTGGTCGAAGAAATCAGCCGAGTTTGTTCGCTGGGACAACATGCCTGGATAGAAGCCAGAAAAAAATCAGACTTCTCGATCTTCCTGCCATTGCTGAAACAAATTGTTGATTTAAAAATTGAAGTTGCAGAAGCCCTCTGTTACGGAGATGGCGTTCCTTACGATGCCCTTCTGGATGCTTATGAACCAGGTGCAACAACAGAATCAATCAACACTATTTTTACTCCTCTTCGGGAAGAACTGGTCAAACTGGTTGCTGCCATTAAAAATTCAGGCATAGAACCTGATTCGGAAATTATCACACGCAGTTATCCGATTGAAATGCAAAAAGCATTTGGAATCAAAGCTGCCAAAGAAATCGGATTCTGTTTTAAATCAGGCAGATTGGATGAAACAACGCATCCGTTCTGTTCCGGAATCGGTCCAGGAGACTGCAGGATCACAACGCGGTATGATGAACATCATTTCCCCGGTGCTTTTTTCGGAATACTGCACGAAGCAGGACACGGAATTTATGAACAGGGGCTCAATTGTGAAGCGTACGGATCCCCCATGGGAGAAACTGTCTCGCTCGGAATTCATGAATCTCAATCCAGAATGTGGGAAAATCTGGTGGGACGTAGCCTCTCTTTCTGGAAACATTATTTTCCACAGGCTCAAAAAACTTTCCCTGAAGCACTTACAGGCGTAGAATTACAACAGTTCTATGCAGCAATCAATGATGTACGACCTTCATTCATTCGAGTCGAAGCAGATGAAGTGACCTACAACTTGCATATCATGCTTCGATTTGAATTGGAACAAAAACTGATCTCTCGGGATGTGAAACCGGAAGACATTCCGGAAATCTGGAATCAGACTTTCACTGAATATTTTGGCCTGACTCCACCCGATGATACGCAGGGATGTTTACAGGATATTCACTGGAGCATGGGAGGGATTGGATATTTCCCGACTTATACTCTTGGGAATATGTATGCATCCCAATTTTTTGAAACAGCAAATGAAGAACTGGGCGATTTAAACCTGATGTTTGAAAAAGGAGAATTCCAGCCATTGAAAAACTGGCTGAACGAAAAAATCCACCAACCGGGGAAAAAATATCGTGCTAATGATTTCGTAAAAAACGTCACCGGAAAACCGTTGTCGCACGAACCACTCGTCAGGCACCTGCATAAAAAATTCGACGAACTTTATCAACTTTAAATTGATTTAGAACATTTTTACAACTGATATAGAAATAAAGAAAATGGAAAAAGAAAAATTCAATTTCACTTCCGTCCTGATCTTCGTTGCCATTTTTGCAGCGTTATTTGCCCTGATTCTTAAACAGAATAACAATGGAGGGCGAGAATCTGATGAGGGGTTGGCACTTGGTTCAGAAGCATTACCGTACGAGGTTTCTGAATGGATTAATGGAAAAGGTCCCGATTTTGAAGATCTGAAAGGAAAAGTTTACGTTCTTAATGCATGGGGGTTGAATTGTGTATATTGCAGGAAATTTGCACCAGTCCTCGTAAAAGCCCATAAAATGTATAAAGACAAAGGGGTTGAGTTCATAGGCATGACTGGAAATCCGAATACGTTCCGGAAAGATCTGGAGCACCATCTGGCTGATATGAATATGACCTGGCCAAATGGAATCGAAGCAGAACAATTCATGCGTGATTATCAGGTTCGGGGGATTCCAAATGCCTGGGTTGTTGATAAAACCGGCAAGATTGTCTGGAAGTATGGTTCACGAACGCCACTTGAAGATGCCATCGGAAAAGCATTAGCGGCCAAATAATTTCTTGATGTTCTCGATTTGTCTGCATAGCCGACCGAAATAAATGTATAACCTTAATCATTGGTCTGCATAGCAGACCCTATTACTACTGCTTCTTTTATCATGAAAGAAATTTAACTTGTTCTTCTATCTACTTTTATTATTTACACTGATTCCGTTATTGGAATTCTGGTTGTTGGTACAGATTCATCAACAGACCAGTTTTCTTTTCACCATCTCGCTAATTATTATGACTGGCGTGATCGGTGCTGCTTTGGCCAAGCATCAGGGTTTGGAAAACTTACGCAAATTTCAAACGGGAATGGCTAAAGGTCAACCACCCGCGGATACCCTGATTGACGGTCTCTTAATTTTGATTGCAGGTGCTGTCCTGATTGCCCCCGGAATCCTTACCGATATTTTCGGGTTTTCGTTGCTGATGCCACCTTTCCGATCAATCATTAAAAAAGTATTGAAAGCTGCTTTCAAAAAGCAAACAGCTGTTCATTTCCAGAACATGAGCAGTTTTCATCAAGCTGGTTTTCCCGATCCAACATCGCAAGCACAATCTGCCCCTGATCACATAGATGATAATATCATTGATGTCGATTTCACTTCGGAAACGATTGAAGACTAGCGAGTGCAGGTTGCACTTAACTGTAGAGTCGCTGGATAGCATGGAGAGACCTTGTTTCAAGACTCTAACTCGCTACACGTAAATAAAACTCTCGCTAATCTCTGGAAATGATGTAACTAACACTCCAATTAAAGACATCAAGGTACACTTAATGTTTTTTTATTTATTTAAGAGATACAACAATCAAATTCTTCTCATGTCTCTTTCTCTATACTATCATGGAAGATCGTAATAATGATGGATGAGAGATTAATTACCATATTTAATTGATACAAAAAGGGAAACTCATGAAGAAAAATTTATTAATCACAGGTGCATTTTTAGCTGCCATGTTTGTAATGACATCAGCTAACAGTGCAAAAGAAGAAGCAAAAAAAGTGGAACTGAAATGTCCTGTTTCAGGAAAAGTTGTCACTAAAAAAGTTTCAGTTTCTTACAAAGGGGCAGAAGTTTATGTCTGCTGCGGAAAATGCAAAAAAGCTGTGGAAGATAGTCCTGCAAAATTCGCTGCCAAAGCAAATCATCAGTTAGCTCAAACCAAACAGGC
>JAJRVU010000463.1 GCA_024277145.1 Planctomycetota bacterium | reverse complement strand
GTGCAGACCATCAAGAAAGATTGCGTTATAATATGTCTGGTCTGCACAGCAGACCCTACTACTTCAATTACTGGTAAGTGTCCCTTAGCCCATATTGACCTGCACGCCAACGAGCGTGCCATCTGGAAATTACCACCGGACATTTAAAGCTCGAAAGAGCACTACTATTTTATTTAATCGATTGTAATTGCTTATTTGTGTCTATCTGTGGTTCAAAAATGAGATAAGAAAAACCATGGATTTATAGATACTTTACATATCCTGTTGATCATCAATAATTAAACAGAGAAGATCAGAAAGAAACATCATGAAGAAGATACAACCGCTCAAAACTTTTTTGTTTATTATTCCCTTCCTGTTTTTGCTATCCGGTTCTTCGGATGTTTTCTCAAAAGATAAAGATCCCGCATTAGTGGCACCGCCTGTGAATTTGAACCCGGGCAAAAAGTATGCTTCTGAAAATAGATTCTTTCAGGGAATACCGGGAATTGAACGTGCGTCAAATGGTCGGCTTTGGGCGATCTGGTATGGAGGGGGAATTACTGAAGGGGGAGAAAATTATGTGATGGTCGTGACCAGTGGAGATTCCGGAAAAACATGGAGTGATCTCAAAATTGTGATTGATCCTCCCGGTCCCGTTCGTGCATATGATTCTGTTTTATGGATTGATCCGACTGGTAAACTCTGGGCTTTCTGGGCACAGTCTTATCATTGGTGGGATGGTCGTTCGGGTGTCTGGGCAATCACAACAACCAATCCGCAAGATGAAAATCCTGTCTGGTCATCACCACGAAGAATTTGTGATGGCATCATGATGAATAAACCAACTGTTCTAAGCACGGGTGAGTGGATTATTCCAGCTGCGATCTGGAGAGGCAAATCCAATATTAAAGATTTTAATTACAGTTCTCGAATCAAGCCGGGAACCTATCTGAAAATTTCTAAAGATCAGGGGCAAACATGGTCACAACTCGGAACACCTGAAATTCCAGAAGTGACATTTGACGAACATATGCTTGTTGAAAGGAAAGATGGAACCCTATGGACATTGGTCAGGACATCCTATGGCATTGGCGAAAGTTTCTCTCAGGATCGGGGGAAAACATGGTCACCCGGGAAACCTTCTTCCATTCCTCATATCAATGCCCGGTTTTTTATCAGGAGACTCATTTCTGGAAACCTGCTACTTGTCCGTCATAATCCACCTAAAGGGAAAGTAAGAAATTATCTGACTGCATATATTTCTGAAGATGATGGTCAAAATTGGAAAGGGGGGTTAGTCCTTGATGCCAGAAATGGGGTTTCTTACCCGGATGGGATTGAAGACGAAACTGGACTGATTAATATTATCTACGATTATTCACGAAGGGGTGAAAAGAAAATCCTGCTCGCCAAGTTTCGTGAAAAAGATGTCATCGCAGAAAAAGGAGTATCCAAAGATTTCCAACTGCGAATCCTGATCAATCAGGCAACAGGGAAAATAACGAAAAAGAAATAGAGCGACATTGAAGTTTATATCGCAATCTTTCCTGAGGGTACCCTACGCTCAACTCTGCGTGATGAGTTAAGAAAATTCTCACATCAAAACATCAGGAGAAGTTGGAAGAGCTACCAAACAATCCGCCGGAGCCGGGTGATCCTGTTCCCCCTTTTAACGGACCTTTTCGTTTTCTGACATATTTTTCACCGCCACTGGGAGAAAGTTCTTCGTCCGATTTTTCTGTTTCCGGTTTTTCTTTGAGAGCTTTCAGCGAGAGGCTGATTCGTCGTTTACTCAAATCGACACTCAGGACTTGTGCTTCCACATTCTGATCAGGCTTAAGAACGTCTGCAACTCTTTTGACTCGCTGGTAATCAAGTTCGCTGATATGGATAAGTCCTTCGACTCCCGGTTCCAGTTCAACAAATGCCCCGAACTCAGCGGTTCTTGTTACACGACCGGAAACCGTTGCTCCTGTCTCATAGGTTTCGGTTGCTTTTAACCATGGGTCTTGTGTCAGTTCACGGTAACCGAGTCCAATTTTCTTTTTTTCCTGATCAAGTGAATTGATAACAACGTCAATTTCCTGTCCTTCTTTAAGAACAGTTGAAGGATGCTTAATTCGGCTCCAGGAAAGTTCACCAATATGAATGAACCCGTCTGCACCGCCAATATCAACAAATGCACCGTATGCAACAAGAGTTTTGACCGTCCCTTTGAGTTTTTGACCTTTTGCAAGAGTTGTCCAGAGTTCTTTTTCTTTTTCTTTTCGTTCAATTTGCAGGAAGCCTCTCCTGCTGACAACCAGATTTCGTTTCTTGGCGTTAACATCAGTGACTTTAACTCGAAGTTTCTGCCCTACATACGGTTCAAGGTCAGAAGCGTAACCCAATTCCACCTGGCTTGCAGGAAGAAATGCTTTCAGGTTTCCAACGTTCACATTCAAGCCACCTTTATTGGTGCTCATCACCATGCAGTCAACAATCTGTCCTTTTTGAACAGCGTCCCAATTGGCGACAGATTTTCTCAAACCATGGGGAAGGTTTGCGTGGATCAATCCATCTTCAGCGCTGAATTTGTCAAATACGATTTCAATCTGCTGACCAACAAGAGGATCTTTCCCGGAAGTGAACTGGCGACGTGAAACCAACGCAGACGAACGAAACCCGACATCAAGAAACACATCTTCATTATTGACGGACTGAATTTTTCCGGTTAATCGCTGACCAGCTTCAAGTTCTTCTTCGCTTTCTGCTTTCTCTGTTTCAGATGAATCTTCCGATTCTGTCTCGGGGGTTGCTGCTCCAGGTGTGTCCAGTTCTCCACCGGCCAGGGCTGCTTCAATTTCTGCTTCCATTTCAGAATCAAGGTCTTCCCCTTTGGGAATTGCAACAGGTCCTGAATTGGAAACGTCCGGAATAATTTTTATCGAACCTTCTTCAGCAACAATACCTGCTCCCGGTTCCAGAGAGGGAACTGCTTTTTCCAACCCTGCTTGAATCGTCGGTTTCAGTTGAACTTTTTTAGTTTCTGGTATGTCAGTTGTTGCTGGTGTCTCAGTTGTTTGGTTTTCCGTTGATTGATCAGTAGTCTCAACAGCAGGTGCAGAAGTTTCCGGTAAACTTTCCGTTGGTGCTTCTGTTTCCTTTGCGGAGTTCTCTACAGCCGATTCTACCGGTGCCGATTCTGCAGGCGCCGGTTCTGTGGCTTGACCGCTGGATGCTGTTGAAGAAGTTTCAGGAGTTATCTGTTCATCTGTTTTGTTTTTCACTTCCTGATTAGAAGTGTTGCTGCTGGAAGTCTCTACATTTTCTGGTTGTGAATCGGCCGACATCATCTTCTTTTATTCCTGATCGAATTAATACTTATTTGTACTCATGAATATGAGTTGCTTCTTAAAGTGAATACTTTTCTTCATTGTTATAAAAATCCGAGAACTGGATTCCTTATCAATATACTGACACCCTTAATACCAACTGTAAACAGATAATTCAGGATTAATTTGTCTTCTAAAGCGTATCGCGTTTTTTTGCGGCCATGTTTAAGGATGCATTTTGATCTATAGAGACGGTCTCCCACATGCCAGGATGACTGAATGAGTCAATTGACTACTCTATACTAAAGAATCGACAAAAAATCATCCAGTACCAACCGGAACCGAATTCTACATAATTAATTATTCTAGATTACCGTAAAAACAGGTAGTTTAATCTGATTTAGTGACGATTCAATGGAATATCGGGATATCTGCTCATTGCAGTTTTGACCCTGTCCAGAACCCGCATTGAAGCCAGGAACGGGGTAATTTAGGTGAGTTTGCAAATTTCATAAGAAGGAGATCGTCACCCTTGACCCTTTTAACAAAGGAAATAAAATGACAGGAATACTTTCTTCTTAACTTGCTGGAATAATAGAATGCCAACCGACCAATTTAATTACCTGCGAAGCCCGGAACTGATATCCCGCAAAAATTCCCGACTTCTCATTGTTGATATGCAGCAGAAACTTCTGGATTTCATTTCTGTTTCTGAAAAAGTGACCAATAATTGCAGCCGACTTCTTCGGGCTGCTGATATTCTCGGGGTTCCTTCTTACGGAACTGAACAATATAGCAAGGGGTTGGGACCAACAGCAGAAAGCCTGATTCCTTACTTGAAAGAAATGCCAGACAAAAAACGGTTCAGTTGTGCAGAATGCCTTGAGTGGGATCCATCTAAAGAAGATGAAAATTGCTATCAGATTGTGGTTGCAGGAATTGAATCTCACGTTTGTGTTTTACAAACAACTTTTGACCTGATTGCGTTAGGCTATCGTGTATTCGTTCCGGCTGATGCAGTTGCAAGCAGATCGAAAATGGATTGGGAGTTTGCATTGAAGCGGCTTTCATTAGCAGGTGCCACGATCGTGACAACGGAATCGGTTATGTTTGAATGGTGTGAAACATCTGATATTCCGGAATTCAAACAGATCAGCAAGCTTGTTCAGGAAGGCGACTGAAATAGAAACCTTTTAAATCGCTCCATTCACATACAATCTTTTTTTCTCTCAATATTGAATTGCCATCATGAAACCATCTTTGTTACCAGCCATTTCTCCACCACGCAGAATTCTTATGGGGCCAGGTCCCAGTGACATTTCTCCACGTGTTTATGCTGCACTTTCTGCTCCGACTGTGGGACATCTCGATCCTTATTATCTTAAGGTTATGGATGGAATGCAGGAAATGCTCAGGCAGGTTTTTCAAACAAAAAATGAACTCACATTGGCTGTCAGCGGAACAGGCAGTTCCGGGATGGAAGCCTGTGTTGTGAATTTGATAGAACCAGGTGACCGGATGCTGGTTTGCGTCAATGGCGTTTTTGGAATGCGGATGGCTGATGTTGCAACCCGGGCAGGGGCAGAAGTCACCACAATTGAAAAAGAGTTCGGCGAAATCTTTTCTCCTGAAGAAATTGCAGAAGCAGTTGAAAAATGTAATCCGAAAGTGGTGGGCATTGTTCACGCAGAAACTTCGACCGGGGCACTACAACCGCTGGAAGAGATTTCAAAAATTGTTCATGATGCAGGATCGCTAATTCTGGTTGATTGTGTGACATCCCTCGGAGGAATTCCTGTCAAAGTGGATGAATGGAATCTTGATGCAGTTTATAGCGGGACACAGAAATGCCTGAGTTGTCCCCCCGGATTGGCTCCCGTCACTTTCAGTCCGCAAGCGGTTCAGGTGATGGATGAACGAAAAAGCAAAGTGGCAAGCTGGTATCTGGATATGTCGATGGTTCGTCAATATTGGGGTGGTTCACGGGCATATCATGACACTGCCCCTATCAATATGAATTACGCTTTGTATGAAGCACTCAGGCTGGTTCTGGAAGAAGGATTGGAGAACCGATTCCAGAGGCATATGAAGAATCATCTTGCTTTAAAAGCAGGATTAAAAGAATTAGGAATTGAGTATTCAGTGCCGGAAGGGCAGCAGCTTCCCATGCTGAATTCCGTTTTCATTCCTGACGGCATTGACGATGCACAGATCCGCAAACAACTCCTTAATGACTACGGAATCGAAATTGGAGGTGGGCTTGGTCCGGTGAAAGGAAAAACCTGGCGGATCGGGTTGATGGGTGTTTCTTCAGAGCATTCCAATGTGATTCAACTTTTAACAGCATTGGGACAATGTTTGAATCAGGCAGGGAAGAATGTGGATGTCAAAGCTGCCATCGCCGTAGCCCATGCAGTAAGATCAAATGGTTAGAGGGATTCTATAAATAATATAGAAGGATTAAATGTTATCCAGACTATAATATATAGTGCGCCAAGTTCTACATGATTTCTAGACCCAGTCTGAGAATGCCTGATTCAGCATTTTTGAAGTAAATCCCTTCGGCGGAATTTTGCGTGCAGAATAGAGATACAGAACCGACTGATAAATCAGGTGAATCAGCGTATGGAACGAACTCATCAGCAGCAAATATAATCCTGCAAGAAAACAGGCCATCACTCCAACCTGATGCCCACCGTAATAGAATCCAGCATAAACCAGAATGAGTGCAGGTAATGAGCAGAAGACCAGAGGCCAAACGGTCAAAAGGTTCCCCACTTTTTTATTCCCCCACGTTTTCTGGATAAGTACCCCGGATTGTTTAAGGGCATTGGAAGGATATTTTCCTTCCACCACAAGAACAGGAATGGCAAGCCAGGAGACGGAACTCCATGCAAATCCGAGATACTGCCGACCATGCAATTTATAAATGCGTGTGATAAATCGCGTGATCATTCCGAACATCGAAACAAACAACGACCAAATAAACAATTGAGGAATTCGTTTGATTGCACCCTGTAACGAGTTTTGTAACGTCGGTTGCCTTCCGCAATAATACATGATCGTTGCAGAAATAATGGCCGCATTAAAGAACAGGATGATAAAACAGATAAGAAAATAAACCATCATGACCATGCTGTAATAAAACAGGTGCACACGAAACGCAGCCTGGATTTCAGGAGGCCTGAACGTCTCGCTAAAATACATTGGAAGAATAAAACCAGCTGCTATCACTGTGATGATGAAAACTGAAAGAAATTTCAGGATCCATAAAATTCTGATTTCACGGAAAACCGTCCACGCAGCTGAAAATACTTTCCATGAATGCTGAACGCGTTTGGTAAACACGATATTCCTCCTTGAGAATAAATTTGATAGTGCCTGTGTTTCAAACACCAGAAGATAAAAAGAAAACAAATAATTTTATTCAACGACCCAAACATCACGGGATGGAATTTACAATACCCCAAATTCTGAATACCATTGAGATTCAGTTTATCAAAAGGCTTAGTTTATCCCTCATTAAAATAAAGATTATTTCATGTTCTTTTCCTTAATCAGAGCAGTTTACTTTTTCATCTAACAGAACTGGTTCGTGGGAATACGGTTTCTGTTGATTAATACGAGTCCTTCACAACCACAAAAAAGCAATGTTTTGGGCATCGCTTCAATGCTACATGCCTTACATGATTCTAAACGGAATATAGGAGCAAGGAGATCATTTATTTCAGGAATTTTCCGGATTACTTTGAGAAAAACGACTCGAAACGTGTTGTTTTTTGAGTAGTCAAAAACAGTGTAAGATCAACTATACCTTGAGTTAACGGGATCCGTGGTTCCTTTCTCCTTTCACTCTGGTTTATTAAATGAAGATTGTTCGAAAAGTTCTTGCTTATATTTATCGAGACAATCAAGGTGTGTGCGAAGTTCTTGTTTTCAACCATGAAGATCATTATGGGCAAGAAATTAATCCGCAGGTTCCCTCTGGAACTCTTCGCAAAAACGAAAGCCCTGAATCAGCGATCCTCAGGGAAGTTTTTGAAGAAGCCGGTCTTGAATTCAAAAAACATCAAAATTACCTGGGTACCTTTGATTTCAAGCGGGAAGAAATTGATGAAATTCACAGGAGAGACGTTTTTGAGTTTGAAACAGATGGGCTGAAAGAAAGTTGGGTACATCACGTTTCCTCTGATGATGAAGATGACGGCATGATATTTCATTACTATTGGCTTCCCGCCCGAGTTGCCAAAGAAAAACTGGTTGCTGAAATGGGGAATTATCTGCCAGTAATCGACGGAGAAATATAATCCTGAACGAAAGCAGATTTTCGAACGGCGTCTGTTCAAAAGAGTTTATTCGGAGATGTTCAGTGTCGTCAAGATTCGTTCAAGAGGAACCACTAATCCTGATCGAGGTTTTTTATCTGTATGACAGAGGAACAAGCCATGTGGGAATTGACTGCCAAGCGGGCTACGAATAATTTCAATGCCATCAGTTTCGATTGCCCCTTCAACTTTGAAGTCCCCTATAAACGGGTAGCTTTCTTCTTCACGATAAACTTTAAATGTACTTGCATCCTGATCAGAAAGAATCAGATAGCTTTCATTTTCTGAAATATTTAACAAAGCAATTCCTTCAACATCACCAACAAGATTATTTTCGCCAATTTTGATAATGAGTTCGCCTGCTGTTTTTTGATTCGGATTGGAATTCATTTTTCGAACTCCCCTAAGCTCTTCTGCAATATAGAGAATTCCTTTTTTATCATTGGAAACAACCCCTTCTGAAATATTGCTTGGCCAGGATCGGACCGGTTTTGAAGAGATGATTCCGTTGTGGTCATAGAGTTCGTATTGGGTGATGCCGCGAGTTTTTGAAGTGGAAATAAAATAGAATTTTCCCGTCTCTTTGTTATGACACAGGCATCCGCCATAGTTTTTTCCGGTTGGTAACCCGTGGCGATCGATCCGGGTTAACTGGCCATTCTTTTTATTAACCGTACAAACAATTAACTCGCGTGGTTCCCTTCGCTGATTCACAACAATAATATCAACCAAAGAATTCCCCAGTGGAAAATCGTACGCGATATCAATATTTCCCGGTTTTCTTGCAGAAATTTCACCCACTTTATTTCCCTGCAGATCGTATGAGAAAATCTTGTTCGCAGTTTTATCGGAACTGATGATGTAACTGAATTCAGGATGATCATGATTCTGCCATACACAGAATTCATCCTGGTCTACTGCTTTCCAGTTATTGAGTTCAACTGTCGGTTTAACAAATGGAATTGAACCTGAATACGAATTTTCTGGAACCCTTACAGACATCCTGGGCAACTGGCTTGCGACCAAAATTATTAACAGGAGCAGACCTGCGCCGGCTTTGAATCGTGTGATCTTATTTCCTGCCATTGTTTCCTGCCATTGTTTGATTCCTGACTTGGTGAATTATTAGGCTGGTAGAGAAATGAGGGTCGAACTGAAGTCAGTCGCGGAAGTTTTTAAATGTGATTTGTCGCGATGGGGATAAAAATAATAATGTTTCGGAGATGTGGTCTTGAGAGGCATGGTTGTTATTCTAGTACAAATGATCTTATTAGGAACCATCAGTTTTGATGAAAGTTAATTGTTGTAGGTTAAATTTTATAGAAAAGCTGTCTTATTTTCTAAATTTGCTTCTTTTAGTGATGTAAAAACTTCAATTCTCTTTCGCATCTCTGATGTTTGAATTCCGAATTAGATTCTGGACAGGCTGAAAGAATCGCGTTATGATTTGAACTGTTGCTATTTTTGCGACATTCTATATCAGTACGAAACAGGCATAGCCAGAAGCAATCAGATGAACGAACAGAAACCGGATCAACCGGAGACATCCAGAAATCCGGAACCGAAAAAACCAATCTACCGCAATTGGCGGTACTTGTTATTGTTGGTCGTCACTTTATTGGTTTCGAATTATCTGGTTCTGTCTAATAAAGCCATCAATAGAAAAAAGCTCATATTGCGCATTCAAAAAATGGGAGGGGAAGTCAGTTACGTTTTTCCTAAATCACCAACTGGTAGAATTGATATCATCAAGAGTGAACTGAAACGCTTCTACCGATACAATCTCAATTCTAACATTGATGACAGAAAAGTTGAGCGAATCACAATTAATTCCAAATCGATTGATAACGATTTCCTCCGTCAACTCAGTTCTTTCAAATCATTGAAATCTTTATCCCTTTGTGACGGCCAAATCAGTGACCTCACCCCATTAGCCAGGCTAACGAACTTGGAAAATCTTACCCTGAATAACAATCAGATCAGCGACTTAACACCACTTGCAGGCTTAAAAAATTTAAACTGGCTGCAGCTTGATGATAACCAGATTAGTGATGTAGTCCCCTTTATCAGGAATATCTAAATTGAGCTCTATTATGCTTGAAGGCAACCAAATTACTGATCTGACACCATTAACAGGACTGAAAAGTATGTTCTACCTCGATCTTGGTGAAAACCAGATTGCAGATCTGACACCTTTAGCGGGACTGCCGATCTTGGGCGTGCTTAGACTTGATGGCAATCAAATTACAGATTTGAAACCCTTGGCAAGTTTACTAAGCCTGAGTTATCTTGATCTTTCGGATAATCCCAATCTCACCAAAGCAGAAATCAACAAACTGCAAAAAATATTTCCTAGTTGCAAGATCATTCACAATGCCACGAAGTAGGTTGAGAATAAATCAGACCATGTTAATATTTTAAGATTCTGTGTCTTTGTGAATATACGATTTCTATTTTTGTATATGAAATATAAAAAATGCGTATGGAGGATCTTCTTGTCGCTATCGCGACCCAGCCAGTTTAACTGGCTAGGCCACCCTCTGTTTTATCTCCAAATAATGGTCTGCACAGCAGACCCTACTTGCAAATATTTATGACAGTCTTTACGTGATTAAAAAAATGCAGAGCTTCAATCAATCGGCATGTCACTCGCCTGTAGTATCGTTTTTTGCACAAGATAATCATGATCATAAGTGTATGCAGGATCCGTTTTTCCATGAATCCAACTGGCAAGATCTTCGAGATCCTTGACATATCTTGTGAACCCATCGAACTTGATTTCCTGATATCCTTTTTTGTATTTTCCTCGTGGAGCATCCAGCGTGAATTTAACGGAAGGGTTATCCAAAGGCTGAATGTGAAAAGTTCCTTTCGTTCCACAAACAACAAAATGTCTCCGCTGGAATCCATCCACTTCCATTCCGGAAGATTTCACAGTTGCAATAGCGTTCGGATATTCCAGAACGGAAAGTGTATTATCCAGAAGATAATCCCCATGTTTTTTTGAAGCGTGTTGCAGGTAAGGTGTCACTTTTTCCGGCTTGCCTAAAATGCTGATGACTCTGTCAATCAGATGGCAACCAAGTTCAAACATCAAACCCCCTTGATGTTCTGAAAGCCTGATTCGTGATTGATCGTTGACCACTTTACTCATGACGGTATGAATTTCAAAGACATCACCCAGCCAACCATTTTTCAGAAACTGGTCAAGCATCATAAACGCAGGACTATAACGATACATATACCCCAGTTGAATGATCAGATGCTTTGAAGCTGCGGTATCCAACAGTTTTTTAAAATGAGGAAGAGAAGCCCCTGCTGGTTTATCGAGGTGAACATGATATCCCTGATTCAAACAAATCTCCGCAGTCGTCAGAAGTTCTGAGACTTCTGTTTCAACGCCGACGATTTTTAAATTCGGGGTGTTAAACAGTTCTTCCCGGGTGATCCATTTTGCATTTTGATATTGACCGGAAGCAATCGCTTTTTTTCTAAATTCTGGATTTGGCTCTACAATTCCAACAACTTCATACAGGTCTGATTCCTGATAACGTTGAAACTTGCTTGCATGTGCATGCCCGGTTCCAAGTTGGCCATATTTAATTTTCGCCATTTGATTGCACCTGAATTATGAATGTTTGTTTTTTAGAAGACGGATGAGACTTTAGATATTAATTTTTCGATCTCGCGAGAATATTTTCCATTGTTCCGTAACTTTTCCATTTTCGACGACTTGAATTTCTTTATGCAACGCAGAGGTCGGACAAATATGGGTCGGGACGACAAGAAGTTCATCGCCGGGAGAGTACTGATTCGCTTTTTCCGTTTCAATCACAAGATGTTCTTCATTCTGCAGCACTTCTTTTGCATCGGGCATTTCCGGGATGGTGACGCGTTCTCCCGCTGGGGGATCAGAGGCGACTGCTTTATATCCGAGGTCCAAAGTGATTCTGTTTGGCGTTGGTCTACTGACAACTCGCGTGAGCAGAACCGCAGCAGGCGTGAAAACCATATCGGGATACTTATTTGTGTAACCTGCATCATGATAAACACATGTTCCCGGGCTGAGTTCGATAGAACTTTCTTCTTTGGCTGCATAGACAGGAAATGAGCCGGTTCCTCCTGCGACAATTCGTGGAACTTCCATTCCTGAATTTACCAGATCATCACGAAAGGCAACCACTTTTTCCCATTCAATGTCAATTGCAACTGCTCGTTCTTCGCGGTCAGTATGTCCCTGATGGCCATCATAAACATGGAATCCGGAAGAGATCAAACCCTCCGTCGCAGAAATTTGCTGATACAGATTTTTTGCTTCCGAAGAAATGGGAATACCTGTTCGATGCTGACCGGTATCGATATCAAGTAGCACATGAATTTTCTGATTCGCTTTCTGCATTGCTTCTGCCAGTTGAGCGATTGGTTTTTCATGGTCAGCAGTCACACTGAATTCAACATCGGGATAAGTTTTCAAGAACTGAACAGCCCGGCTAATATTCGGGCCAACAATATTGTACGCCAGAAATATATTTTTGACTCCTGCTTCTGCAAGCATTTCCGCTTCTGCAAAAGTGGCACATTTATGTTTGGTGATTCCCCGTTCTAATTGAAGTTTAATCACCTCAATTGTTTTATGAGTTTTACAATGAGGACACAAACGGGCAGGATCCCCAGCCATTTTTATAATTTTCTCGATATTCTCAATCAGGATTTCTTTAAATAGTAAAAGGGAAGGGGAAAGGATTTCCGAACGGTTTTGAATCTGGTAGAGATCAGTCATCTTTTTTATTTCAGTTAAAATTAAGGAGTAATATTTTCGAGAGGGGTTTGACGTAAGCCCCCTGACTATTTTAGTATGAAAGTTCAATTTAATCCTAATCCTAACGATAAATTCTTGAAGGAACAATTTAATAATGAGCCACTTTTTGAATCGACAATTAATATGTTCATTTTTCGCTCTGTTTTTGTTTATGAATTTGGGTGCTGGTTACGCAAAAGATTCTGCCACTGCTACTCAAAAGAAAACAGTTGAAAAGGCAACCTCAGTAAAAAAATCAGATAAGAAGGTGCCGAATAAAAAAGTATCGGATAAGGATGCAGAAGATAAAGGGCCAGCTTTATCCTGGCATAGCCTGACAGATTTAGGAATTGAAGGATCAGGCTGGGTTGAAACGGATGAACCTTATGTTCGACTTCCCAGAAGAGCAAAAGAAAAAGTTCGTCCTGCAGTCTGGAGCCTGAGTCGCCATTCTTCAGGAGTCTGTGCAAGGTTTGTGACAGATTCACGTGAGATTCATGCAAAATGGAAATTGAAATCAAAAAGGCTTGGCTTCCCTCACATGGCTCCAACAGGAGTGAGTGGAGTTGATCTTTATGTTCGGATGGATAATGGCCGATGGCGTTGGGTGAAAAATGGAAAACCGGATGCCCAGGAAACAACAACTAAAATCATTGGAAATATTCCGGAAGGAGAAAGAGAATTTCTTCTTTATCTTCCCCTTTATAATGGGGTCAATTCGATTTCCATCGGAATTCTGGAATCTGCAAATATCAAACATGCTCCTGCTTATGAAGGAAAAAAGAAAAAACCAATTGTTTTTTATGGAACATCCATTACGCATGGAGCCTGTGCTTCCCGTCCTGGAATGGTGCACACTGCAATGTTAGGAAGACGTTTCGATTGGCCTGTCATCAATCTCGGTTTTTCCGGGAATGGTCGAATGGAATTGGAAGTTGTCGAATTCATTAACGAAATTGACGCAGCTGTTTATGTTATTGATTGCCTTCCCAATCTCCGACCTCAGGAAGTGAAAGAACGGACGATTCCGTTGGTGAAAAAAATCAGGGAAAAACATCCGGATACCCCGATCCTTCTTGTGGAAGACCGAAATTACCCCAATGGTTTTCTGATTGAAAGTCCTCGGAAAAGAAATTTGAATAGCCAGAAAAACCTGAAAATCGCGTATGACCAATTAATTTCAGAAGGTGCAAAGAACCTGTACTACCTGGAAGGGATCAAGCTTCTTGGCGAAGATGGTGATGACACCGTTGATAACTCTCATCCGAATGATCTTGGTTTTTACAGGCAGGCTAATGCTTTTGAAGAAGTCCTTCGCCCCATCCTGTTTCCGAAAGAATAAAGAAGCCACAGATTCACACAAATGGCCACAGATGTTTTTAAAAAGCTTGTAAGTATTTACTTCAATCTAACCCTGTCAGGTATTTTTGAAAATGAAACGTGCTCCTTTTCAAGTTCTGGTTCTCCCTTTTAGAAAAAAATCAGACGGAACTTTTGAATTTGCTTCCTTCAAGCGAGCTGATGCAGGGTATTGGCAAGCCATTGCTGGCGGTGGGGATATAGGCGAAACTCCCCGAGAGGCTGCAATTCGTGAATCGCAGGAAGAAGCAACTCTTTCCAACTCAGCCAATTTTTATGAATTGCAATCGGTTGATAGCGTTCCCCGGAATATATTCGCAGGAACAGATCATTGGTCACCAGAAATTTATGTCATTCCACAATATACCTTTGCAGTCGATTGTGAAGACCAGAAAATTATTCTGTCGCATGAACATACAGAATTCCAATGGGCAACGTGTGCGGAAATTCGAGATCAATTCCATTGGGATTCTAACAAAGTTGCATTGTGGGAACTAAATGAGCGGCTTCAAGATGGATCGTTGCCAACTCCGTTTCAGAAATAATAAAAAAGAACCCATCAGGCAAAACGCATGATGAGTTCTTCATAAAGTATTATTCAATCATCCCTAAAAGTAGTGTTCTCGAAGTGATCCATCAAAAACGGCCTTTCTTCAGACAGCATTTTTTGAAACGTTTGCCAGAGCCACAAGGGCAAAGGTCATTTCGTCCCAGTTTTTCTTCGAGTTGCTTATCGCCATGAACAATTCGAACTCCACGTTTTACGTGAGTTTCTGACGGGAATCCTTTACTTCTTTTACTCATGGTCTCAAAAAAACAACGATTCATCAAAATTTTTCTTAGGCATCATGCACCTCTCTTTCCAGTTAACCAGACAATGGCTCGAAATGATATAGAAACGCTCTAGGCAATTTTCCATCAGGAGAGACAGGTAATAACGGGTAAGGTTCGGGTTGAGGATTGATTTTTATTCAGTCCCGGTAAAACAGAGCCAACCAGATGGTGGGTTCATTTTGTGATGTCCATTCCACGCGATGTTTTTTGTGAGCAGGGATATTGATGTGATCCCCCGGTTTCAAATGAATGGGATGTTCTTCATCTTCAAAGAGTATTCCTGCTTCCCCTTTTAATAGCAGAACCCATTCGGATTCTTCCTGATCGTACCAGAAGTTATCCGGGCTTTTTTGTCCTGTCGAAACAATTCGCTCAAGCCGAATATTTTTGTTTTCCAGAATGGTTTCAACCAGTTCTTCGGGAAGATCTTCTGGGAGATTATCAAACAGGTTTTTCATTGTATTTAATCATGGTTTAAAAAGTAGGGTCTGCTGTGCAGACCATCAAAAAAGATTGCGTTATAACATGTCTGGTCTGCACAGCAGACCCTACGGTTGAATAAATTGCATGAATCACATTGTACTATTCCTGCTTGGGAAACCAAATGGAATCTGAAGAAAATGCTGTAAAACAATAACATGCAACAAGTATGGATAATAAAAGTTTGATCAAATAGATTAATTGCTAAGAAACATCCATAATTCTATTGACAGAATTCATACCGTGTGCACTATGTGTAACAGTACACAATAAAGTCGTGGAGAAAATTATGGAATTATCCATTATCACCGGTAGTCAGGTCCCTATTTACAGGCAAATTAAAGACCAGATCTGCCAGGCGATTGCAAACAGAACACTCAAGGAAGGGGAAAAACTCCCCAGTATCCGGTCATTGGCGGATCAATTGGTGCTGAACCACAACACCGTTGCCAAGGCGTATCACGAATTAGTGAAGGATGGCGTGATTGAATCCCGGCATGGTCGGGGCGCTTTTGTTTTGCAGCAACGAAAAGTTTTCAATAAAGCAGAACGAAGCAGACGCTTGAAACAGGTTCTTGATCTTCTCATCAGTGAAGCAATTCTTCTTAATTGCACTCCCGAAGAAGTCCGCGAAGAAGTCGAAAAATCACTGGAACAACTTCATTCAAATTCAGGAAAGTAGGGTTGTTATGAGTCAATACGTTATCGAAACAGAAGGTTTAACTCGCTATTTTGGAAACAAGCTGGCGGTTGATCAACTCAATCTGAAAATTCCGAAAGGGGAAATTTTCGCCTTTCTGGGACGAAACGGATCAGGAAAAACGACCACCATTCGCATGATGCTTGGACTGTTAAAACCCTCCCGCGGAAAGTCTTCCATTTTAGGATGTAACAGCCAGAAGCTGACGAAGGAATATCGAAACCGGATTGGTTACATGACGGAAGATCATTTTGTTTATCGCTGGATGTCGATTGCAGAATGTGCCAAGTACCAAAAAGCGGGCGTTCCGAACTGGAATCATCATGTTTTTCAGACGGTAATTGATCATTTCAATTTGAGTTCCAAAACGAAAACAAAACATCTTTCACGTGGGGAACGGGCTGGTCTATGTCTGGCTTTAACGCTTGCTCCGGAACCGGAACTGCTCATTCTGGATGATCCGGCACTCGGTCTTGATCCGGTGGCTCGCATGTCACTCATTGAGGCAATGCTTGCGGTAACTCGAAAAAATGATCGAACGATTTTATTCAGTTCCCATTTAATTAACGATGTAGAACGGGTTGCGGATCGGGTGGCAATTCTCGACCGATCGGTTTTAAGGGTGAATAGTCCGATGGAAGAATTTCGGAATCAAGTTAAGTGCTGGTCGTTGGAATTTCCGATGAATTTTCCTGACCTGCCTGATATTCCGGGGCTTGTTCATGTTCATCAGTTTGAAAACAGACTGGAAATCACGGTGGCTAATCCGGATGAAAAAACAGAAATCATATTAAACAGTCTCGGTGCCAGCAGTATGGAGCCGCATGAAATCAGCCTGGAACATTCGGTGATTAATTATATGAGCAGCAGGGACCGGACAGGTTCGTTGTTGAAACTGGCAGCAATGGCCTGACGGTTTTACGAGAAATACAATGGTCTGCACAGCAGACCCTACGGCTATTATTTTTTCGATAATTTTCTGTAAATTTACTATGACAATTCATTTCGAGCAGGAATCAATTGATGACGACATTAATCTGGAAAGAGTTCAAAGAAAATTTCAAATACGCAGTCGGTGTATTTTTGGTCATCGGCTGTTTGATGGTTTTTTCATCTTTTGCTGTAAGAGGAAATGGCAGCGCAAACCATGGATTTTTCACTTCTCAATGCTGGATTTATTTCCAAGTTGTGGGAGCCGTTTTTGGAATTCTTCAAACATTCCCGGAACTGAAAAGGGATCGCTGGTCGTTTCTTTGTCATCGTTCTCAGTCCATGAACGGAATATTCTTTTCCAAAATCATTACAGGACTGGGTTATTATTTCTTCATTACGATAACTCTATACTTATTCTCTGCCTGGGTCATTTCACATCCCGTTAAAAAATCGGCTCCTTTTTACTGGTATGATCTTTGGACTAATGTTGTTTTTCTTATTACAGGAATGATGAGTTATTTTGGTACTTTTTTGTGTGGAATTCGACAAAGAAAATGGTTTGGAACGCGATTCTTTCCATTGATTTTTACAATACTAGCTTCATTTTATTTCTATATACTAGCAGAAAGTTATGGAAACCTCTCTGCGTCAATTGCTATTCCATTGGCACTTCTTTCGTCCGCTTTTCTGGGGATCACCTGCTGGGCTCATTTCACACGAACACTAGATGAAGTTCGGAAACCTCTTTTCAGCAGGGTTATCCGACTGATCACTATGTATATCATCTCCGTTCCCGTTCAGGTCATTCTGACATTTCTTATTACTGCGATGATCCTTGTGACTATTGGATCAATCGTTTCCGAAGAACATGTCTTTTATTATTATGTCTACGGCAAAGATGGAAACACTTACAAAGTGGGGCATGATTCTCATTTGAAAAAAAATATTTCCGTAGAAGATATTTATCACCCAGACCGAAAATTGAACCCTGCTGAATATGAATATAAAGACAAGCATGGAAACAGTAGATTCAAAAATCAATTGGAAGTTAAAAGCATTAGCACTACAGAGGAAGTTGGATGGCTCAAAATGTTTTATGCGCAACCAAATAATCTTTCTTCTTCCATTAGTTCTTCAGTGAGACTTCCTTATATTAATGAAAATCCATTTAGCTGGTATTACCTGGCACAAGAAAACAAAATCATTGGATATCCACACGACAAAAAAAAACAATCAGTTACAATTGAGTGTGAGTTTGACAAATTAATTGGAATTGGTGAAAGAACTACGAATAATAGATATGGCGGATCTAACCCGTTCCTTATGACAACGAAAAACAATGGCTTTTTTCTTTTTGGCGCCAATAAGCAAATTATCAGTCCTCTTACAGAACCAAAGATTAGTAGGCCGATTCGTGGCATAGGACTACTTACTTCCAAGGATTCCAAAGAAACATTGATTGTTTACGAAGATGAAATAGCAATTCACGAAGCCCTGCCACGTGTTAATAATGGGAATGGAGAATTGGTGGAACCGGAGCTTGCTCCTAAAAAAATGGCTTCATGGGCAAAGAATAATGAAGGTCGGTACTTTCATCCAAATGGCTATTATCCTATGCATGTTCAATATATTCCGGGTAAAAAAATTGCGAGCATTACATTAAATCATAGGATTCCAAACGGTACCAGTATTAACATTGCGAAGGTCCCTGGTGAAAATCGTTTTCTTGTTAACTTTTACAGAAACTGTTGGCAGAACTTAATCTGGCCAAGCAGTCGGTTCAAAACTTATTTGGAAATTGACGAAAAAGGGACCATATCAAGGAAGAATCAATTATCATCGATTCGCCTAAAAGAATCTGTTGCGAAAGGTGCTTTAAGAGCAGGTTTGATTCCAGTCGGACCACTTTTGGGAATGATGGCTTATGATGCTTCCACTTCAACGGAGGTGGATGAATTTTACGGTACCTCTATTTCTTCACGCATGAAACGGAACCCTCAATCAGGCTGGCTTTATATTGGGATGATTTTCCTGTCGTGCATTTTTGCAGCAGCAGTCACGTTCTGGATTGGTCGAAGAAATTCTTTCACCAGAAAAGAAATGACGTTTTGGATGCTGTTCAATTTCTTCCTCGGCTGGGGGGGGCTTCTCACCATGATTTCTGCCCATCAATGGGTTGGAAAGGTGAAATGTGAAAGTTGCGGAAAGAAACGTTTACAAACGAACATCAAATGTGAACATTGTGGCGCAGAATTTCCGTTGCCGGAGTTTGACGGGACGGAAATTTTTGTGGAATCTCGAAGCATTGTGCCGATGGCAGAAGTTTCATCAACCGCATCCTGAAACTGGATTTTCTTCTAATCAAAAATTCTGAATGATTACCTGAATTAATCGGAAGTGACTCTCTTTGACCAAAGTGGAGGTTTTCTGCGACAAGCATAGGAACTTCTGTACATTGATGATGGTCAGTATTTTGCTTTTCTGGCTGGAAATCCCTTCTTTTCCATGTGATACTAGGGCTCTCTGTTTTGCAGCCCCACGCAGCCCGCCTGTTTTCCCAGGATTGTTTTAAAGAAAATAATTCATCATGCAGAGTTCGCAACCGTAGGGTCTGCTGTGCAGACCAATGTTAGGTTTTACAATATAGCCGTAGTGCTCTGTCGGGCTTTAAATGTCATGCATCAATTTGCAAATGGCGCGCTCGTTGGCGTGCTATTCACTCTGGGCTGTGTCTGACGAATATTTACGAATCAAAATAATTTATCAAACGACAAGTTTTAACCACTGGAGAATTATTCTTATGTCATTTAGTAAAACGTTGAGCAAACGATTTTTAATCATTCCGATTTTGCTCTCATCTTTATTGATCGAAAATGTAGAAGCAAACGTCAAAGTTCCTTCCATTTTCGGAAGCAATATGGTTCTTCAAAGAAACCAGAAGAATCCGGTTTGGGGATGGGCGGAAGCGGGCGAAAAAGTGGTTGTGACTATCGCTGGTCAATCACATTCCACAACTGCAGATGCCAATGGCAACTGGCAGGTGATATTGAACCCTCTTTCTGTTGGTGCCCCCCATCAATTAATCATCACTGGAAAAAACCGAATTACGCTTAAAAATGTGCTTGTGGGCGAAGTCTGGCTTTGCTCCGGTCAATCGAACATGGCAATGCGAGTTAACAGTAGTGACGATGCTGACATCGAACGATTAACTGCGAACTACCCGAAAATTCGTTTAATTACTATTCCGAATGTTGGCATTCAGGAACCACAGAAAGATTTTGTTGGTGAGTGGTCTGTCTGTACTCCTGCAACTGCGGGAAATTTCTCTGCAGTCGGTTATTTCTTCGGAAGACAACTTCACCAGACTATCGACGTCCCTATTGGACTTATTGATAATTCCTGGGGTGGTTCCGCTGCAGAAGCCTGGGTTCGACGAGATTTATTCAAAACGGATGAACGATATACCCCGCTTCTTCAAAAATGGGAAGGTATCGAAAAAAACATGGATGAAAATGTGAAAAAATTTAAGGCGGCTGTTGAAGAGTGGGAGAAAAACGGAAAATCTGGTAGAAGACCTCGCGACCCTCGGGGACTGCTTACCGGAAATAGTCGTCCCGGAAATCTTTATAACGGAAAATTGAATCCGATTATCGGATACGGAATTCGGGGAGCGATCTGGTATCAAGGGGAAAGCAATGCGAGCAGAGCTTATCAGTACCGTCATCTGTTTCCGTTAATGATTCAGAATTGGCGTGATGTCTGGAAGCAGGGCGATTTTCCTTTTTACTGGGTTCAGCTTGCTGACTTCTATGAAGAATCTCCTGAACCTGTGGAAAGGAACTGGGCAGAACTTCGTGAAGCTCAAACAATGACAATGAACAAGCTGCATAATACCGGTGAAGCTGTCATTATTGATATTGGTGAAGCTCATGATATTCATCCGAAAAATAAGCAGGATGTCGGCAAACGCCTGGCTCGGCTTGCTTTGAAAAATGAATACGGCGTGAATATTGCGAGCAGAAGTCCAATCTTGAAATCCTTCACTAAAAAAGAAAACAAGATTACTGTTACTTTTGATCATGTTGGTACCGGAATGGATACTTTTGACGTTCGTACTCCAATTGGATTTGCAATTGCGGGTGAAGATAAAAAGTTTGTCTGGGCGAGTGCAAAGATTGTTGCGAGAAACAAAATTGAAGTCTGGAGCGATTCAGTGAAAGAACCTGTTTCCGTTCGGTATGGTTGGGCTCAGAATCCTGTTTGCAATGTGCAGAGTAAAGAGGGGTTACCTTTAACACCTTTCCGAACAGACGAATGGCCTGGCGTTACGGTTGATGCAAAATAACCTGATCTAAATCAGGCCATGATAATTTGAAAACCCGGAACCTCCTGTTTAATGATAAGCAGGAGGTTTTTTTGTTTGGGTGGGGAGATCCAAAACATTGTTAAAGTCTTTTTCTCAAGGCATGTAGGGTGGGATGTCTACGGTTTCGGTGCCGGCGATCATTCCCCTGATATGTTTTGCGATTTCCTGCACGGTTGCGTCGATCATTGCTTTTCCCGCTTCTGCAGTGGCATGAATAGGAGCCTGATCCTTCTGGGAAGACATCGCATCATGCCTGACGTTTTCAGGAAAGGCAGCGAGTGCAATGGCTGTTTCAAATTCCTGTGCGTGCCCCGGATACTCTTTCGTTTCCAGATGTTTGAAAGCAATTTCTTCAGGCAGGAAATCCCAATACGAAGCAAACTGGAGATTGATTTCCAGCCTTTGCAGATATTGTCCCCACATTCCTTCACAGGGAGCAATGTTTCCACCATGCCCATTCAGAACCAGAATATTTGTGAAGCCAGCTTGATTCATGCTTCTGATTCCATCGAACAAAACGGAAAGCCAACTTCCCGGCAGCGCAGAAAGAGTTCCGGGATGCTTCATATGATGTTCACTAATTCCAATATTCATGACAGGGGCAACAAGAACGTGCGGAGTGACCTCTTTTGCAATGAGTTCAGAAATATGCATGATGCTTCGATAGTCATGCTCCATCGCGAGATGTTCCAGATGTTGTTCCGTTGCAGCGGTTGGAATGATGCAGGCTTTTAATTCTCCTGATTCCATTCGTTCCCGAAATTCTTTTCGAGTGAGTTTGCCTAAAATTACGGGTTTGGAATCCTGGTTGTTCATTATCATTTTGTCTTTCCTGAGCTTCAATCAATTTCCTGATTTACTGTAATACACGCGATATTAAAATAGTTCTTCCAACACCTGATACCCTGACTGGTTCATTCCCAGTTTTTCATAAGTTTTTTGTGCACGAACATTTTCATTTTCCACATAAAGGCGAATTCCGACAACATTCTTTTTCATTTTTGCATCGTTAAGGATAACCTGATAAAGCTTACGAAAAACACCCTGCTGGCGATACTGTGCATCAACATACACGCTTTGAAGCCACCACAGTTCTCCGTTCCGCCAATCGCTCCATTCCCAGGTGTGCATTAACTGGCCGATAATTTTATTATCGTGGCACGCAACAAAATATCTCCCTTTTTTCTCGTCTGATAAAACGTTCTGCACCCCACAGCTGAGGGTCTCCCAATCGAGTTTTTTATTTTCTGTTTCTTTTGCCAATTGAAGATTGAACTGTGCGATTTGTTCCCAGTCATCTTTTTCTGCTAAACGTATTTCGAAATTCATCAATCTGCTTACCCGTTAAATAAAAGTAACATTCTGCCTGACTTGTTTAATCATACCTGATTAACATCCAGGAATCGCTCTGGTTTTTGTGTTGCAATTAATTAAACACAATAGCTTTACGTCATAAAACCATTCGTTTTTTATCATGATCGTTAGAAAATATTACATGCCCGATTCCGCTCAATTCAGGTTTTTTTCTGGTCAAGTGTTTGTATAAATTATACAAACAAAATATTTGCAAAGTTAGGTAAGTTGGGAGCTTTCCGCAAAAGATCATTCTCAAAGTTGACGATAATTATTTTACTGGAGAGCTCTTTCAATAATAGTATGTTACCCACCAAATAAAAAACAACCTGGCAGACCCCGAGACGATCGGACATTCCAACTCCTGAATCGTTTACCTGCCTGATTATTTATTTTCATGAAAAGCCTCTTTCATAAAACAGGCTCACCCAGTCATGATAAATAAAATAATACATAACCGGAGGAAATACCTTGAATCACTTTGATGAGAACGTAACAGGATCAATGAATCAGGAAAAAGGAAGTTCCGATCTCTTCAACTGGAAACTGTTTGGTGCTGGCATTCTGGCCTGCATCGTTATAATCAATCTTGCATTTTATCGCCCGCTACTCATTCATATTAATAAACTTGAAACATCCATGATGGATATTCAAAAGAATATGAGCAGCCTGGCTGATGTAAGTGAAACTGCTGGTAAAACGAATACCTTGCTCAGCAATCTTGAAATGCAACAGAGTCAGCTTGAAAATGCAAATCAGGTCGTTGAATCAATTCGATCACTTCGAATGGAAATTGAATCTGAATCAGGAAAAGCTTTGAAAGCGATTGAACCTTTAAAGAACCTGACTGATCTTCAGAATATACTCCTGGCACAAAAAGAAAAGACTCCACAGGCAAAACAAATCCTTCAAGATATTAATAAGATGCAGGATCTTCTTGTGAGTGAAAAGGGAACAACTGAAGAAGCTTCCCAATCGCTGGACCAACTGGTGAATGTCAAGAACCGAATTATGGCAGAATCAGTTGATACCGAATCTGCTGTTGAAGGGCTTAAAAAACTTTCAGATATGAAGTCAAAACTGACTGCTGAGTTAAATGAAATTGACAAAGCCCAGAGTGCTTTAACCCAGATGGTTCAAATGAAAAACAAGGTTGTGAAAGAATCAGGTAATCTTGCTATTGCAGAAAAGAATACCAAACAACTGATCACGATGGCTGGCCAGTTGAATTCTGAAAAAATGGACCTGAAGACTTCCAGTGAAAATCTTGAAATGCTTGTTCTCATGCAATCCAGCTTGAACAATCGAACGGAAGATGTCATTTCCGCTATTCAAACACTCGAAATTCTTTCAGACTTCCAAACGGAATTCACGAACCAGATGAAAACCATCGAAGATGTTCGCAAAGTTCTAATGGAAATTGCTATGGTTGAAAGTCAGGTAACCAAAGCAATGAAAATCATCAAACCACTCATGCAGATTGGCAACCTGAGAAGACTTGATGAAGGAGAAGTACATCAGGCAGCCCGAATGATCCTGAACCGAAGAAATGAAGGTATGTACGTCAGGAAAAAAATGGATTCGCCGATTCGAGTCAGTATCAAAACTTCAGAAGTTTCAAAACCTCAAAGTAAAAGCGAACTGCCTCCTGTTCCTGAAAAATAATCGTATACGAGAAAAATCATCCTTTTCTTCCCCTGTTGCAAGTCCAGTCTGCAGCAGGGGTTTTCTTATTTGCAGTATTAATTCTATTTAAAAAGAAAAAATCTCACGCAGAGTTCGCAAAGTTGCGGAGACCGTAATCAATAATTGTCACCGTCTTAACAATTGAAATATTTATTATTAACCCGAAGATAGAAAGACACGAAGAAAAACCAGGGGAACTTGTATAAAAAACTTTGTGTCTTGGTGATTATTGTGGTAATAGTTCTTTTTCTTTACTCAAGAATTTTATTAAATTCGTCTATCAAGTTTGAAGTTGTGAACGGTTTTTGTATGAAGCCGGCGAATCCTGTTTCATTAAACAGGTCAGAAACCTCCTGTTCATCAAACCCGCTTGTCAGAACAATCCGGGCATTCGGGTTGATTTTTTTCATTTCTTTAAAGACTTGATTCCCGCTCAATCGGGGTAATGTTAAATCGAGCAGGACTGCCTGAATTCCAGAATGCTCTTTATTGAAAATCTTAAGAGCTTCCAAGCCATCACATGCAAGAATGACTTCATAGCCGGCGGAATCAAGCATTTTAGAAATCACATTTCGATTTTCTTCTTCATCATCAATCACCAATATCAGTCCGGGTGAAATTGCTGATGAATTCTCAGCTGATTGTGTAGTTTCGTCATCTTGATCAGGTTTGTTTTCAGAATTCTCAACTGGCAAGTAAACTTTAAATGTTGAACCTTTTCCCTGTTCACTCATAACCTGGATAATACCGTTGTGGCCTCGAACAATTCCAAGAACCGCTGCAAGACCTAATCCTCTTCCGGTGAATTTTGTTGTATAAAAAGGATCAAAGATTTTTTTACGGGTTTTTTCATTCATTCCTTCTCCAGTGTCGGTCACTTCAAGACAAACGTAATTCCCTTCAGAGAGAATGTCTTCGCTATAATCACCTTTGATTTCATTCTTTTTTGCAGTGATCAACGTTGTTTTGATGGTTAGCAACCCTCCATTTATTTCCATCGACTCTGATGCGTTAATCACCAGATTCATGATCACCTGACGGATCTGACTGAGGTCAATTTTTACTCGGGGAATTCGTTTTGACAGAAGTAAATCGAGCACAACTTCTTTACGGGTCGCAATTCTTAACAGATGGACCATTTCCTCAACGAGGTCCGAGAGTTTGTAAGATGTAATTACAAATTTTCCACGACCGGAATAAGCAAGCATTTGTGAGCAAAGTTCTGCAGCTCTTTCAGAGGCATTCTGGATCTGTTCTAAATATTCCGCAATAGGTGAATTCGGTTCTGCTTTCATTAAAGCAAGGTCCGAGTATCCCAGAATTCCGACGAGAAGGTTATTAAAATCGTGTGCAATTCCTCCTGCAAGAACTCCCAGGCTTTCCAGTTTCTGTGCATGTTGAAACTGGAGTTCCATTTGATTTTTTTCTTGGAGCGCTTTTTTTTGAGAAGAGATATCTCTTACAATGACAAGCCTGTCTTTTTCCTGAAAACGAATATTGAGTGTTTCATACCAATGCGTTCCATCAGGTTCATCAAGTGAATATTCATCGATAACAGGTTCAGGAGATTTGTTCAGCTTATGAAGCGTTTTCATAAATACTTCTGAAACTTCCGGGGGAAGCATATCCTGCATTTTCTTTCCGAGAAAAACATCAGGGGAGACATACGGCTTTCCTTTGTCTCCACAAAGAAATGATTTAATCGTGCCGTCGGCATCCAGTTGAAAGTACAAATCAGGAAAAGCATTCAATGCGGATGTCAGATAGAGAACTTTTTCTTCATTAACTGTATTGGTTTCCTTTAATTGCTCGATCTCTTTTTTTAAAGAGTTGACTTGCATTTGAAGGTTGGTTTGAATGTGAGGCTGGCTCATATGTAATTTTATCTATCTGTTTCCAACAGGATATAATTAAAGGCAGAATTGATTTTATAGCTAATTTCGAGAGAAAAGTCGAATTTTATTTTAAATTGATAACGAGTTTTAATCCTGATATCAATGTCTGATTTGTTTTAAGCGTTTTACGCTTTTCCTTGGCTGTGAAGGGCGCATTTTAATCTGTAGAAACCGTACTCTAACGAGCCAACTGGCATCCGCCGGTGGGACAACCCCGCAAAGCGGGCGAGTACATTATAAAGTACCCTACTCCAGGACAGCATTTTGCTTTAAATTGTTGAATTAAATATACTTAAATCAACAAAGTGAAGAGTCTCTTTCTAACTGAAAAATACAATTACAGGGAAATCCCTTAGGGACAATTTAATGAGCCAACCTGCACATGAAAAACTGCTTGACGAACATACACATGAAGCGATCAGAAAACGGATTTCTGATTCACCAAATGGGATGTACTTGCGAGATTTTGTTTACGGAGCCATCGATGGATGTGTCACCACATTTGCTATCATCTCAGGAGTAGTAGGAGCTGAACTTTCCACTAAGGTGATTATTATTCTTGGTTTCGTCAATCTTCTTGCTGATGGTTTCAGTATGGCCGCCAGTAATTATCTGGGAACCAAAGCAGATCGAGAACTCGTTGCAAAAGCGAGAAAGATTGAAGAACATCATATTAATGTGATTCCAGATGGAGAAAAGCAGGAAATTCGTGAAATCTTCAGGCAGAAAGGATTCGAGGGCGAATTGCTTGAAAAGATTGTTGAAACGGTTTCAGATAATCAAGAGCTATGGATAGATACCATGATCCAGGACGAATGGGGACTGGCTTTGTCAGGATCTTCACCGATAAAAGCTGCGTGGGTGACTTTTTTTGCATTCTGCTTTGCAGGTTTGGTTCCATTACTTCCTTTTCTGTTTAGTTCCTCTTCTGATCAGACAGCATTTTATTACAGCATCGGGTCGACTGCGATTGTTTTTTTTGGCATTGGCACTTTGAAATCACTTTTTTCTGTGGAACACTGGCTGAAATCCGGTCTGGAATCTTTGATGATCGGAGGATTAGCTGCATCGGTTGCCTATGGTGTAGGCGTTTTATTAAAAGGAATCGGTTCATAAACAAGATCAATTTATCGCTTGATATTTGAGAATCGAATCTCTTTTTTCAATTCACATCTCTAATATCTCTCTTCGAGATCAAGTAGAATGACGGTACAGGGTCATCGGATGCGCCTTTTATTTTCAATAGGGAGATTGCAACTTTTGAGTACAACACCCGAGTTTTTCCAGAGGCCAAATTGAAACCCAAACTTACTATCATAATCCTGATTTTCATTCTTGTCATAACAGGTTGGCTTTTTCTGGATTGGTGGATTGCCCTCCCCCAGGATCTCACAGCTAATTACGTTGGTCGGCAAACCTGCACAAGTTGTCACAACAATCAAAATCTACTCTGGCAGCAATCGGACCATGATCTTGCAATGGATCTTGCAACAGAGGAATTTGTTGTCGGAGATTTTAACAATATAACTTTTGAGCATCATGGCATCACTTCAAGGATGTTCACGAAAGAAGGGCGTTACTTTGTGGAAACGGAAGGTCCCGATGGCAAACAGGCCGAATTTGAAGTGAAATACGTCATTGGTTATCGTCCCCTTCAACAATACATGGCTGAACTCGAAAAGGGAGATATTCAGGTTCTTCCAGTCAGTTGGGATACTGAAAAGAAAGAATGGTTTTTTGCCAATCCTGACAAACCATTCGGGCCGAGTGATCCCCTGCACTGGACCGGCTCTGCTCAAAATTGGAATCACATGTGTGCAGAATGCCATACAACCAATTATGCCAAGAATTTTGATTTAAAAACAAAAACATATCATTCCACTTTTAATGAAATGGATGTCAGTTGTGAATCATGCCACGGTCCGGGAAGCATTCATGTTAAAATTGCAAATTCTTCTTCCGTGTTCTGGGATCGGCATCATGGGTATGGTCTTGCTCAATTAAAAGGAGAGAACCCCAAAACAGAGCTTGAAACCTGTGCCCCCTGCCATTCACGCAGACGCAGGCTTAAAGAAGGATTTCATCCGGGAGATCGATACGACGATTTTTATCAGCTATCCCTGCTTGAAGAAAATTTATATCACGCAGATGGACAAATTAATGAAGAAGTTTATGTTTACGGATCTTTTTTGCAAAGCATGATGCACCGAAAAGGAGTCCGTTGTACGAATTGCCATGATCCGCATACCACGCGATTAAAGTTCAAAGGGAACCGCCTCTGCACACAATGCCATGTTCCTGCGAAATATGACACCCCTTCTCATCATCATCATAAAGTTGAAAGCAAAGGGGCTCTTTGTGTGGAATGCCATATGCCCGATAAGAAGTTTATGGTGGTTGATCCAAGAAGAGATCATAGTTTACGCGTTCCTCGTCCTGATCTGACTATTTCAATCGGAACTCCCAATGCCTGTAATCAATGTCACACAAAAGAAAAAGAGACAGCACAATGGGCATCTAACGCAGTCGAAAAATGGTATGGAACAAAAAGACGGGAAACCAGGCATTACGGGGAAATTATTGCTGATGGACGAAGCCGAATTCCTCATGCAGAAAGTGAATTAGTCGCGCTTGCAAAAGACAGAAAAAACGCAGGGTCCATCGTTCGTGCCACAGCCATTTCGATTCTTGCAACCAGCTATTCTGGTGAGAATGTCTGGAAAGCGATCCAGAAAGCATTCAAAGACAGAGACCCTATTGTGAGAACAGCTGCAACACGTTTTTTCGAAAATATGCAGCCAAATTCTCAAGAAGAAGCAGAGCAGTTCAAAGAAGTATTGTTTCCATTATTAAATGACATCAGCAGATCAGTACGGGTCGAAGCAACGCGTCTTTGCACTTCATTTCCTACTCAAATGTTCTCCAAAACTGAACAGAAATTACTTGATTTGAGATTAAAGGAATACAAGGCAACTCTCAAGGTTGATAACGATCAGTCCGGTTCCCATATGGGTTTGGGGATTTTGTATCATTCATTGGGAAATATTGAATCTACAATTCATGAATATGAAATTGCCAAAGAACTGGAACCCGCACTTGCAGGGCCACGTTCCAATCTGGCACAAATATTTGAAGGAATGCAGAAACCTGAGAAAGTGAAAAAACTGCGACAGGAAGAACTGGAACTTCTTAAGCGTGATTCAAAGTTGCTTCCTGATAACGCGCCGATTCATTATCGTCTCGGCTTACTTTATTACTTATTATCGGATCTCGAACATGCAGAGGGAGCAATTTCTCAAGCTGTCAAACTTGCACCCTCTAATCCAGAATTCCGTTTTATGCTGACATTGTTGTACGAAAAAATGGGAAAAATGGAAAAAGCAAAAGAACATTTGCAAAAACTGATTCGCCTTCAGCCTGAAAATCGCAAGTATCGGCAAATGGAGCAGAAATTCAAACAATCGCGGTAGCAGACCCGCTTCCTTTTTGTTCCGTTGTTTCATCAATATTCGGCCCAAGCAGAATTGCAATCCAGCGCGTCTCGTCAGAACTGTTGAGGGTGATTTTTACGATGGTTGTTAAAGGAACCGAAAGTACCATTCCAACAGGACCAAAAACCCATCCCCAGAAAACCATTGATAGAAAAACAACGAGCGCAGAGAGGCCCAACCCTTTTCCCATCACTTTTGGCTCAATGATATTCCCGATGATAATATTAACCAACAGGTAGCCAACCGCAGTGAAAGCACCTTTTCCTAATGAAAATAATGCTTCTGGATCTGCTGCATCTGTTCCTAAAAGAGCGATGAGAATTGCAGGAACTGCTGCCAGGATGGATCCGATGGTGGGAATATAGTTCAGGAAAAAAGCGAGGAGTCCCCACACAAGAAAATATTTCACCCCGATGATTTTCAGCCAGACCACAATAAGAATTCCGGTGACCAGGCTCATGTTTGTTTTTAATATCATGTATTGTCGGACATTCTGAACGATTTGTTCAAGCTGTTTGGAATTACCTCCTGCTAAACCGGGCAGCATTTTCAGCTTTGCGGGCAATCCTGCTACTTCAAGAACCATGAAAATGGTTGTCAGCATGATCATAAAGCTGTTGGTCAGTATGGGAATGAATCCCCGAAGCAAAATGGTAAGAAAATTTAAGGCCTTCTGGGAAATAAATTTCGGCAGTTTCTGAATGTCTTCCAGATCTAAATCCAAGCTTGTTAAAACATTGGTCAACCAGGGCTGTTTAATGTTTTGTTCCGGTCTATCTTCCAGTCCATTTACGGGGACCTGTTCCAAATTTTGATTTGTGGTTGATTCCAGTTCCTCAAACGGAATTTTTATCAGGTTTTCAATTTTGCCCTGGAATACTTCCACATCCGTATTAATAAAATCCATTATGGAAGAGTAGGTGATCATCGCAATTACAAATGTGACTGACCAAACGGTTGTGATGACAATCAGCAATGCAAGCCAGGTCGGCAATTTCTTTTTCTGTAGCCATTGTACCGGAGGCATACAAATGACAACCAGGAAAACCGAAATCAAAACAGGGACAACCAGTTCTGAAGATGCCTTCAATCCTGCAATGACAATGACAAATGCAGCTGCATTGATCAGAAAACGGGATACATTTTTGGGCTGTTGATTAATTCCGGAAGAATTCACAATCGACATTCCTATTCAAGAGTTGACTTTTATTGAAGCGAACTGGAATTTATGAATCATCGGAAAGAATTTCCTCCTGGAATTCTTCGTAAGCTTCCGTGATGTCTTCAACTAATTCTGATTTTTCATAAATCTGATTGAGATCATAACAGATAAATGAAATTCCCGCATCCTGAAGCATTTTTTCCTTTAGTGAATTATGATATTTCTGTTTCCGGTTAAATGATTCATAATCCCTGTAATCAACTGCAAGGTAAGGGATCATACCGGATGAGAGACAGATCAAGAAATCAACATTCATATGCAGGGCGTGCTCTCGCCATTCGTCCTGTTTTTCTGCACTCAGAGGAAGGTTCAGGAAATCGTCCAATCGAACCTTGATCAGGATTGTATTATCTTCTGGAATGGAAATTTTTAAACGTTCGTAGAACTCCAACTCATTTGGAGAAAGGATTTGTTTTTTTCTTTTGAATGGAGAGGTGGGATTTCTTTGTTCAGAGATGCCGGTGGTCATGTTCGATGTCAATGCAAGTGCTATTGCAACAAGCACACCACCAATTAAGAAGACAACCCCGGTCATGAAATAGATCCTTCAGGCAGATTGAATTATCCGCAGCCATCCAAACTGCTGAAAGAACAACCAACACGGTATAGAAAAACATGATGTTGGTTTTATAAAGGTTGCCTGAATAATTCAATCCCGTTTTTGCGGTTTCGATTTATCCTTTTTGCGATTGTCAGCTCGTTTACCCGGCCCGAAGGCTCTGTTTTTGCGATCTCGCATAAAAGGTCGCCTTCTTTTTTTAGGCCCCGATATTTTTTCTTCTATCTGATTTTGCAGCTCAATCACGATATTATAAAAAGGACGTTTTTTCTTTTTCAGATATTGAATCCGAAGTCGTTTTTTTCTCTCTTCTTCAGGCATTGAAAGAAGGTGATCCTGTAAAGGGGAATCGAGTTGATCAAATATCTCTTTTTCCTCTTTTGCGGTCAGTTTTTGTTCTGAAATAATTATTTTAATCTGTGCAATTAACGAGCCTGCCAAAAGTCTTGAAAATATCATAACACGTCGTTCTGGATGATTAGTTTTTTCAATATCTGCAATGATTTGTTCATTCTCGATGGCTTGCATGAGTTCGTCAAAAGTTTTTTTATCGAAGAGATGTCTCGGTTTTTTCAGCAGATAAGACATGATTGTGATCTGTTTTTCCAAAGGGTTCATATCATTTAATATATTTTTCTGTTCTTTGGTGATTTTTGCCTTTGATTCAATAATTCCAAAAATACTTTCCAGTTCTTCCGTTGAAAGCTTCGGACGATCATCATCCAGAAATCTTCCATTGAAAAGAAGATCTGATTTTCCAGGACGACGATGGTTCCGTCGTGATTTCTGTTCCTGCAATATTTTTTTGACTAATTTGATCCGCTTTTGAGGGTCTTTTTCATTTCTCAGTTCTGTTCTGCTTATAGGGTCAAGGGATCCTAACCAGTGAGAGTAAACTGTTTTCGCTTCACCGAGATCATCATTTTTACGAGTTGCCTTGTGCAGTTCCCTTAAATTTCTTTTTTCGTTACGAGTCAGCTTTTTGAAGTGACGATATTTATTTAAAAGTTCTTCCCGTTCCGTTTTTGTCATTCCCTGAATACTCGTTTTATTCTTTTCAAGCGATTGATCCAATGCTTTCAAATCTCCATGAAGTACCAGCAAGACCAATACCAACAGAATTCCCGTCAAAGCAAAATGGCCTTTGCTTTGTTTATAAATGATAAAATTGTTTTTAAGTATTTGTTTCATCAAATTTGATACGCTTTATTTTCTGAGGGGGCTTCCGGGGAAACCTTTTTGGTTGAGGCTATTTGATTCCTTCTTGATTTCACTCAACAGATTGTTGTCCTGGAGCAGTTCAAGAAATGCGAGGGAACCAATTTCCTGAAGCTGATCATATTCCCTGATAACAGGGAGATCCTTTGCAATTTCATCTGTTGGAGAAGGGATCCATTGGGTTGCTGTCATATAACCGACCGTCACCGCAAACAAAATTCCTGCAACAGATGAGATATAGAC